>CAYTZD010000018.1:0-20372 GCA_964442345.1 uncultured Hippea sp.
AGCATTTGCTTACCCTCCGCTTTTTTTGATTCCTGCGAGAATTTACTAAGTTTTTACTAAAAAGGCAAGGTTTATTCTATTATCTGAGAGAGTGGTTTTGGCTTTGAGATAAAGTATCCTTGAGAAAAGTCAACGCCCATCTCTTTTACCTTCTGATATATCTCATTATTCTCAACAAACTCTGCGACTGTTTTTATCTCGAAGTTTCTTGCAAAATCTATGATACTTTTTAGGGCTTTTTTATTAAAATCGTCTCTAACAATATTTTTCACTATGCTTCCATCTATTTTTATATAATCTGGTTGAAATCTTACAATCCTTTCCAAATTTGAGTATCCGCTGCCGTAATCATCGACTGAAACTTTGATAGAATATCTCTTTTTTATCTCGTTGACGAAATCTATTACATTATCTATGTTTTTGTATAATTCATCTTCCAAAAGCTCAAAGGTAATCTTGTTTGATATCTCCTTGTGTTCTTTTAAGGATTTACATATAAAATCTTTTATTCTGCTATTCTCTAAATCAGAAGCCGAAAAATTTACCGATATCTCTTTATTTAGTTTGTTTATTGCATCTGCTGCGAGTTTTAGCATTATTCCAGTCATTTTACTGTAATATCCGCTCATTTTTGCTGCTTCTAAAAACGCAAAAGGAGAGAGAATGTTGCCTTTTGAATCTTTCAGTCTTACCAATGCTTCGTATTTATCTATCTGTTCGCTTTTGTTGTTGAGAATAGGTTGAAAGTATGCTATTATCCTGTCGTTGTGTATAGCTTGTCTTATCTCTCTTATCATGTTTATGCTTTTCTTCTCTTCTTCAAATAGCTTTTCTGCTATCTCATTTGCGAATACGACATCCAAGTTTTCTCTTAATGCATGATTGAGCGCTATCCTTGCACTTTCAAATGTTTTCTTTTTAAGGCATGAAAAGCTTGTTGTTAATACAAGTTCGTATTCTATTTCACCAATTTTTAAAGGTTTGCGTCTTGAGTTTTCAATAAGCGTATGTATGTTTGAAAAGCAGTCTTTAGGTGTTATATGGTTGTCTATGTCGTCATTTAGTAGGGCAAACTCATCGTCATTGATATGGAATAGCTCTGAACTTTTACAGAATTCTGGCAATAGGCTTTCTATGTATTCTGGCATATTTATCTTTATGGTATTTGCAATATTTTCTCCGTAGAATTCTTCTAATACAGAATAGTTTTTTATCTTTATAAGCATTAGTTTAGGAACTTTGCACTCTTTTAATCTTTCCATTAACGCTATTTTATTGGGAAGGTTGGTTGTTGGGTCGCATGTTGCTAAAATGTATTTTTTCACTATTTTGGAGTAATTGATATAGGATCTGCATCTGACTATTAATTCTTCTTTATCTATTGGTTTGCTTATGAAATCGTTTACACCAGCATCAAGTGCTTTAATTTTGTCTTCTTTGCTATCAAGTGCTGTTATCATAATAATGGGTATTTTGTCCAATATCTCTGTGTTTCTTATGATTTTTGTTGCTAAAAAACCATCCATCTCTGGCATGATAGCATCCATTAGGATAAGGTCTGGCAAGTGTTCTTTTGCTATGCTTACAGCTTCTTGTCCGTTTGCTGCTTCTAAGAATCTGTATCCTTCATTTTTTAGTATTGCTTTTATCAGGACTCTGTTTTCTTTTTTATCGTCTGCGATGAGTATTGTGCTGTTTTCCTGATTCATATAAATCTCTTTAATGTGTTTAGCAGTTTATTTTTGTCTATTGGTTTTGTTATGTATTCATCGGCTCCAGCTTTAATAAACTTTTCTCTTTCGTTTTTTACGGCATTGGCTGTTATTACTATTATCGGTGTGTGTTTTAAGTGTTTCTCTTTTTCTATCTCTCTTATGATTTTAGTTGCTTTGAGTCCGTTTATCTCTGGCATATTCTCATCCATTAGTATTATACTATACTCATTCTCTTTGAATTTTTCAATAGCTTCTTTACCGTTTTGAGCTTCATCTGTTTTGCAACCTATCTTTTTTAAGATAATGTTTAGCAGCATTCTATTACTCTTATTGTCATCGACTATAAGTATGCTTTTTCTGTTGTGATTTAAGTTTTCTTCGTTTTTAGTTTCTTGGTGTAGTTTTAACGGCAGACAGAAGAAGAAGGTGCTGCCTTCGTTCTCTTTGCTTTCTAAGTTTAGTTTGCCACCCATCAATTCGATTAGTTTTGAAGAGATGGCAAGACCCAAACCTGTGCCGTCAAACTGCTTTGTTGCTGAACTGTCTGCTTGAACAAATGGTTTGAGTATTATTTTTTGCTTATCTTCTGGTATGCCTATACCTTCATCTTTTATAGAGAAGCAAAACTCTTCATCTTGATAATGAGTTTTTATTGTTATGGTTGTTCCTTCATTTGAAAACTTTATCGCATTGCTTAATAGGTTTGCTATTATCTGTTTTAATCTTAGTGCATCTCCTGTTACGGTTTGATTTAGATTTGTTTCTTCAAGGGTTATACTTATATTCTTTTCTTTGGCTTTTGCTTTGAAGGTGTTTATTATTTGATTTATCTCATCTCTTAGATTGAATGGTTTTGATTCTATTTGCATTTTACCGTGTTCTATCTTTGAGAAATCCAGTATGTCGTTTAATATTCTCAATAAGTCTCTTGCTGATTTTTCTATAATGTTTATATACTCCAATCTCTGCGTGTTGCTTTCGGTCTCCTTTAGAATGGTTATAAATCCAATTATGGCATTTAGTGGAGTTTTTATCTCGTGGGATATGTTTGCAAAAAACTCTGTTTTTGCCCTATTTGACGCGATAGCTTCCCTTGTTTTTCTTCTTAATCTTTCTGTTAGATCGAATAATTTGTCTCGTGTTTTGTTTATGCTATCTGCAAGTATCTCAAGTTCATCGCCTGTTTTTATCTTTAGATGACCTTTTTCTGGTAGCATTGTAAAGTTTTGTATGTAATTAGTTATCTCTTCAATAGGTGATGTGATTCTATTGGATATTTTTATTATAACTGTTGTTCCGATAATGGCTATAATTATGAGTATGCCTGTTGCCGTCATTGTATAACTTAATATACCTTCTAATAAATTGCTTGTTGAGTATCCAAGTATTATGGTGGAGTGATTAAAGATTGGCTTTTTGTATATAAATTCATTTTCTTTATTCACTGATACACTTTCTAAATCATTATGCTTTACAGAAAGAGGGGAAAATATACTTTTTGAGTGTTTTATTTCTATCTTTTTTCCTATTTCAGATGGAATTGTTGAAAACTCTATTACTCCATTTTCTGATACAATCCTTACTTTTGCATCTGATGGTGTTTTTTCTTGTATTATCCATCTTAACGGGGTCGAGCATATTATAACACCTTTGAATCTTCCTTTAGCATCCGTAAAAGCCAAAGCAAATCTCAATACATAAGTTCTTAACGATGTGCAATATTCTATATCGTTTAAGTGAATAACCTTTCCTAATTTTGCCTTTGCACTTTTGTATATCCTGCTGTTTTTTATATTTTTCTTCTCTGATATTTCCTTTCTTCTGACTATCTTAATTAATTCGGTGCCGTTATTCGATACAAGTTCTATAAAGGGAAATGAATTTGCATACTCAAAGAGTATATCGTTTGTGCTCTCGTGCGGATGTTTGTTTCTGTACATTGAGCTTAAGCTGTATTTTATAGATAATATCTGCTTTTCTGCAGTCTTTATGTATAAATCTATGTTATTTCTTATCTCGTTTATATCTCTCTCTGCCGCTAATCTCTTCTCAGTAAGGTAATTTCTACTAAATAGAGTGATACTGGCTATAAAGTGCATAGCCAAGATTGTTGTTAGAAGTAGGGCATAACACTTGATAAGTTTTTTCTTGATGCTTTTTTTCATGTTATCTTAATCTTTTCTATAGACTCCTTTAAGGTTTGATAATTTTTTTTGTAGTCTATTTTTCTTTTCTCTTTTGCTGCAAGTTCTATGCTCTTTGCGGTTTCTGATATGTGCATTAATCTTAGGTTGGCTGATGAGCCTTTTATTGCATGGGCTGATTTTGCTATCTGATCAAAGTTTAGCTTTTCTATAGCATCTTCTAAATTGCTGAGTTCGTCTTCTGCGGTATTGAGAAATATCTCAACAAGCATATCGACTTCATCTTTTTCTAAATCCAGTTCATTCTTCAAGGTCTCATAATCAATATTATAAGCCATATTTATCTACTCCTTACTTTTAAATATCTTTTTTAAAATATACTCTAATTTCTGTTTGTTTATCGGTTTTGTTATGTATTCGTCTATCTGCATCTTTTTAATCGTTGCAGCATCGAGTATATCAGCAGTAATTAAAATAACTGCGACGGAACTGTTTAATTCTTTTATCTTTTTTGCCACTTCTGGACCTTTTAAATTTGGCATATTGTTATCCATTATCACTGCATCGTATCTATTATTTTTGAACTTTTCTAAGGCTTCTTCTCCATCCTTTGCAATATCGGTTTCTATACACATCTTTGATAAAATTATAGACATTAGCTTTCTTGTAGATTCATCATCATCTGCAAGAAGTATCCTTTTATTGAAGCATAGTTCTTTTTTATCTTTGTTGTCATCTTTATCTTCTTCGGCTGTCTCTATGGGTATTGAGAAAAAGAACCTGCTGCCTTTGTCTTTTTCGCTTTCCACTTGTAATTCACCGCCTAAAAGCTTTACAAGTTTTGAAGAGATGGTTAAACCCAGTCCGCTTCCACCGTATTTCTGTGCTGTTGAGTCTTCTTCTTGTGAAAATAGGTCGAATATATGCTTTTGTTTCTCTTTGCTTATTCCGATGCCTGTATCTATTACATTGAATTGGAGTTTGCCATCTTGTTTTTTTATCAGAAGCTTTACTTTGCCATTTTCTGGTGTGAATTTTATTGCATTACCTATGAGATTTACGAGTATCTGTTTTAACCGTAAAGGGTCTGTTTTTATAAGCTTTGGAGTTTTGCCTTCTATGTTTACTGAAAATGTTAGATGTTTTTTGTCTGCTATTGGTTCAAACATCTCTTTTATCTCTTCAATGAATTCTTCAAGGTTAAGATTCTCTTTATTTATACTCATTTTGCCGTTTTCTATTCTTGACATATCCAAGATGTCGTTTATTAGAAGCAACATAGTTTGGACTGAATTTTTTATACTTTTTAAGTAATTGCGTTTTTCTTTATCTGTCTCTTTTTCAAGAAGGATATCTACAAATCCACTTATTGAGCTTAGCGGTATCTTAAGATCGTGGGATATGCTTGAGAAGAATATATTTCTCTGCTTTTCCATCCATTTGATTTTTTTTAATGACTCATTGAGTTTTTTTTGATGGCTTTCTATTATTTTGACATTGATATAGTTTTTTATGTGCAGTGAGCATTTCAGTAGAAGATGCTCTATAGAATATGGTTTTTTTATAAAATCACTTGCTCCCTTTTTTAGAAGCTTTGCAATAACTTCTTCGTCGTCTGCTGCAGATACAATTATAACGGGAAGGGATGCAAATTTTTTCTCTTTTTTTATCTTTGTTAGAATCTCATAGCCATTCATATCTGGCAGTTCATAATCCAAAAGAAGTAAATCTATCTCTTCTTTGTTAAGTAGTTCAAAACACTCCTTAGCGTTTTTGGCTGCAAGAACATTGTATCTTCTTGCCTTTAGTATATTGTATAACATCTTGCGGGAGAATGAAGAATCTTCGACTATTAGAATGTTTATTGAAGGGTTGTATTCCAGTTCCTTTATTAAATTTTTTATATCGTTTATGATTACGGGAAGGGAAGACGATTTTGAAAAATAGTCCAATATGCCTGCATTAAATAGATAGTTTCTTCTAACGGTATCGTTATCCGATGTTAATACTATGATTTTTTTACGCTTGCTTTTTGGTAATTCTTCAACGAGATCTTCTCCTTCTCCATCTGGAAGGATTAGATCAAGTATAATGTAATCGAAGTCGTCTTTTTCTATAATTTCCGTTGCTTCTTTAAGGTTAAATGCTTGATAGACAATATAATTTTCCTTTCTTAGCTCTTTTGTTATTGTATTATTAAGAAACGGGCTATCGTCTATGACTAAGATTTTATAACTCTTTTCTTCTTCTAATACCATACTTTATTTTACAGTAGGTTTTACTTTTAGTCAATGCCAGTATTGTTAAATATATTAAGGTATGGTTTTAATAATTTTGGTATGAGAATTATTATGTTGCAAAAATATTAAATATGTGTTATATATCTACTTAAATAAGCGCTAAGAATCAGACCAGTAGGCTGTTGCCATTTTTTGCTTTTTAAGGAGGTTAAAATGGATAAAAAGATAGAAAAAGAAGGGTTATTATTGAGTATGTCAGATGAATTTATACCCTTTCTTGAAGAGATAAAGAGTAATTTGATAGCGGTTGGTTCTCATAGAATAAGAACATTGCTTAATATAGAGATTGGATTTATTGATGCGTTAAAGGATGAGTGTAAAAGCAAGAAAACTGTCGAATATTTAAATATAATGGAAAGGGTTGGGCAGGATATAATAAAAGCTGTTGAGTTTCTTTTGAGTATATATAACATAGAGAAGGATATACTGATTGATGAAGAAAAGGATTTTGATCCCATTGTCGAGCTTGATGTCTCAAATTATTTTAAAGAAAAAAATATCAATCTAAGATTTGACAAAAGTATAAAGCCGATAAAGGGTGATGTTTCTAAGATAAAGTATATGCTGCTGTCTATTGTTGGTGCTGCATCTAAACTGAGCAATTCTCCTATTGATGCTTTAATAAAGATAGAAGATGGCTATTTGGTGTGTAATGTGAATTTTGAAGTTGAGAAAAAGATGCGAGATATTATCATCAATTTCTTTAAAGAGAAGGATAAATTGAATTTTGACGGATTAGATAATAAAATGAAAATCGTCCTGTTTAGTTTAGCTTTGACACAAAAGATTGCAGATATGTTGGGTGGTAACTTCTCCTTTAATGAGATGGGTGAGAATGGTTTGATTTTGAGTTTTTCTTCTCCTGTAAGGAAAGCTGAAGGTAAATTAAAGAAAAAAGAGATATCTTTAAAGGATAAGGAGATTCTTATAGCCGAAGATAACAAGGCTAATCAGATGGTGATGAGTATATTGTTTAATAAGGCTGGCATAAAGTTTGACTTGGCAAACAATGGCGAAGAAGCTGTTGAGCTGTTTAAAAAGAAGAGATATGATATTATTTTAATGGATGTTAGTATGCCTGTGATGGATGGTCTTGAAGCCACAAGAAAGATAAGGGAGTATGAAAAAGAGAATAATCTGGGTCATACACCTATTATTGCCCTTACGGCGCATGCTATGCGTGGCGAAAGAGAGAAAATTTTAGATGCTGGTATGGACGAGTATATAACAAAACCGGTTGAAAAAAAGAAGCTTTTCTCTACAATTGAAAATCTGTTGTTAAAAAACTTGTAAAGGAAGGAAGAAAAAATGGGTAAGAAGACATTGGTGTTTGTGGATGATTCAGAGACTGTATTAATGGCTGCAGAGATGTCTATAAAGCCACTTGTTGATAAAGGTTTGGTGGAGCTTCAAACATTCAAAGACCCGCTTGAATTACTTGATGCCGTTGATAGAGGCCTTGTCTATGACCTGCTTATTACCGATGTTAATATGCCGCAGATGAATGGACTTGAGATGGCTCAAAGGTTAAAATCTAACCCAAATGTAAAATTAAAACCCATCTTGGCTTTGACCACTGAGACATCACCACAGAAAAAGATGATTGCAAAGAAAATAGGTCTTACTGGCTGGGTTACAAAACCGTTTACACCTGAGAAGTTGCTTATGGCTGTAAAAAGGGTGTTAAGAATAAGGTAGGGTGATAATATGGGTGCCAAGATATTAATTGTTGACGATTCCGTTACGGTGAGAATGTATCATAAACAGATTTTAGAAAGCGAAGGATACGAATGTGATGAAGCAGAAAACGGAATGGAGGCTTTAGAAAAGGCTCAAAAGAATAAGTATGACCTGTTTTTGGTTGATATAAATATGCCGGTGCTTGATGGTTATAGTTTTGTTAAGCGTTTGAGAGAGGGTGAAGGTTGTGTTGCGCCAGTTATTATGATTTCAACGGAATCTGAAATGAAGGATATGGATTTGGCATACGAAAGCGGCGCAAGTATGTATCTAACAAAACCTGTTCACTCAACGACACTTCTTATAAATGTAAAATTATTGACACATAGAGCATAAAAGAAGGTGAAACCATGAACGCATTACTTGAACAGTTTATTAATGAATCAAGGGAAAATCTTGAGTATATAGACGAGAACTTAAAGAATCTTGAATCATCAGACGAAAGCGTTGTTGATGCTTTATTTAGGGCTGCACATACGCTAAAAGGCGGGGCAGGTCTTGTTGGTTTTACTGCTGTTCAGGAGATTACGCATGCCGCAGAAGACCTGCTGGATGCCTATAGACAGCATAAAGTTGAGTTTAAACCAGAGATGATTGATGTTTTATACGATGCATTTGATGAGGTTGTTGAGCTTGTTGATGCTGCAGAAGAATTGGGAGATGTTAATGTTGATGTTGATGAGAGTAAAGTTGAAGAGATAAAAAATTCTATAAGGGAATTCTTAGAGTCCAAGACGGATGAGAAAAAGCAAGAGAAAGAGATAGAGTTGCCGTTTAGTTTGAATAGAGAATTGGCTGTTGCCTGTCTGTTTAGCCATGAGCAGGCTAAACAGATGCTTGAGTATGCATATTTTGACGATGTAAGGATTACAGAAGATTTTGTTAACAATCCAAATTATTGGCTTGTTGATTTGGATTTAGATATAGAGACACTGAAGCTGGGTAATGACCCTGTTTATCTTCTTTATCTGCTTGGCGATGATTCTCTCATAAAGGTTGGGGTAAAGGTTGATTGTAGAAGCATAGAAACTGATTCATTGGACTGGGCATCGCATATAGCTGCGGTTGTTAAGGCTGATGTGCCTACGATGGAAGATGTCTTTTATAATATTATAGATGAGATTGATGCGAAACCGTTAGATGTAGATGCTTTATTCTTTAATTCCTTTGAGAGTATTGGTGAAAATGATACCTTTGAGCAGTTCAAGGATGAAGCAAGGACGCTGTTAAGTGAAGGCAAGTTTGATACTTTAGAGGAGAAGATAGAAGGTATATCACAAATTTTAAACCCTGACAGTTTTGAGGGTTTCATCTTAGAGCGGCTAAAGGTTTTGCTTGATGCTGTAGAGAAAGGTAGCAAAAGGTATGAGAAGCTTTTAGAAAAGGCATTTGCCATTCTTGGCGTTGAAGCAACAAAAGAGATTACAACTCAAAATGAGACTGAAATTGCCAAAGAAGAAGTTGAAGAAGAAAAAGAGCTAAAGGAGAAAAAGAGTGAGCCAGTATCAAACGATAAAGAGCTTTTAAAAGAAGCGTTTAACATAATAAAGACACAGCAGAAGGTTTTGAGACTTGCTAAGGATGATACAGTTGTCGAAAGAACAAAAAGGCTTCTTAGAAGCGTGCTGAGCGCTGTAGATAGCAGTTATGTAGATAAGTTAGAAGAGATATCTTCTTTGGATGAGATGATTAAGTTTGTCGATACTATGATTGATGCATGTTCGGCAAGACTTAGAGAGAGTGGTATCGAGATAGAAGAAAAGAAGACAAAAGAACCGATTAAGGAAAAAGAGTTTTCTAAAGAAGAGACTAAGCCAAAGCAGGATAAAGTCCATCACAATATACCAAAGACAGTTAAGGTTGAACAGAGACAGATTGATGAGCTTATGAATATAGTTGGAGAGCTGCTTGTTCTTAAGAATGCACTACCTTACATTGCAGAAACGATGGAAAGTTCTACAGAATTGGCAAAAAGGGAGTTGTTAAGTAAGTATGAGCAAATAAGCAGGCTTGTTGAGATGCTTCAGGATAGGGCTATGGATATGAGGCTATTGCCGCTTAACTATATATTTAGCCGTTATCCCAAACTTGTTAGGGATCTGGGTAAGAAACTCAAAAAAAGGGTAAGATACGAAGAAGAAGGTGGAGAGACGAAGCTGGATAAAGCTATAATAGAAAAATTAGCCGATCCTATGATTCATCTTATAAGAAATTCTTTGGATCATGGTATAGAGACAGAAGAAGAAAGGGTTGCAAAGGGTAAGGACCCTGTAGGGCTGATAAAGATATCGGCAAGAAGCGAAGGTGATAAGGTGTTTATCACTATAGAAGATGACGGTAAGGGAATAGATGTGGACGCCCTTGTTTATAAGGCGCTTGATAAGAATTTAATCGACCCGGATGAACTTGAAAGTATGAGCAGGGAAGAGAAACTTAAACTTATATTCTTGCCGGGTCTTTCAACAAGCGATAAGATTACAGAGATCTCAGGAAGGGGGGTAGGTGGAGACGCTATAAAAAGCGTCATAGATGAGCTTGGTGGTAATATCTATGTAGAAAGCGAAAAGGATAAAGGAACGAAAATAGAACTTGAGATTCCAGTAAGCGTTGCCCTTACCGATGTCTTCCATGTTAAGATGGGCGGCATAAACTATGCTATCCCAATGGAATACATTGTTGAAACGGATAAGATTTCAGAAGGTGATATAAAGACGGCAGCACATAAGCCCTTTGTCAAATTAAGAAATGAGTTAATACCTATCGTTTTTGAGAAGAGATTACTTGGTGAAAATTACAAGCCATCAGGAGAGATTCCAATAGTTGTGATATTGGCTGGCGGTATAAAGTTTGCACTTGCAGTGGATGAACTTGTCGGTCAGCTTGATGTTATGCAAAAGCCGCTGAGTGGAGTTTTGGCTGCCCATCCATTTATAAGCAGCACATCGCTGCTGGGAAACGGTGATATTCTTTTCATACTTGACCCAAAAAGATTAGTAAGGAGTGTAAATGCAAAGACGGCTAACTGAAAAAGAGATAATGAGAATAGTTGACGATGTGTTAATGCATGTTTACAGCAAGATAGAAGAAGACCCTTCTATAAGGAGTGAGTTAAAGAAAGATCTGATGGAAAATCCGCATATGGGTATTGTCCAGCTTGTTTCTCTACCGTTGTATTCGGATGTTGAAGTTGCTAAACAGAAGATGGAATTAATGAAAGAGTCTTTTAAGAATCAGCAGTGCCATAATATGGTTAAGGCGAGTGTTTATATCGAGTATGTAAGGGAACTTTATTCTATGTGGCAGGATAAGTATGAGTTTGTTGATAAGAATGTTTGCAAAAATATGTGTGCTTTTATAGACGAACTTAAAAGTATTGCAGATGATATGTATGCACTGTCAGATGAAGGTGAAGCGTTTAAACCTGTCGATGCAAAGACATTTATGGAGAATAGCGGTATAAGAGACGAACTTATCGACGATCTTTATGATGTAGTTGAGAAATACGAATATCTTGACTGGGCGGTTGATGAATTTGACGATGATTTTATAGAGTCTGTAAGGGATTTTATTTCTAAGTTTGCTACAATTTTTAGTATAAGTGCCGAATTTAAAAAATTGGCAATTTATCTTGATGATTTGTATGAGTTATTAAGTGTGGTAGATGTTGACTCTTTAGAAGATGATAAGAAAGAGATGTTGGTTAAACTTTTGAAGGGTATTTATGATGATTTAAAAGAGTGGGCAAAGAATGTTGTTTTTGAACAGACGGCCTTAGATGTGCATTACCTTGACGATGCCCTTGCTGCTAATGTTGAACAGATAGGGATGATGTTGGGATTAAAAACTGATAACAATAAAGAAAGTGAAGAGGATGTAGAGTTCTTTTAAAATGGGTGCTTTGTTGGAAAAGTATATCAACGATATAGTAGATAATGTGGCGGTTAAGGTTTATAAGGAGATAGAAGATGATAAAAACTTAGATGATACCTTAAAATCTGTTATGCTAAAGCCACCAACAAACCTTGTAGTTAAATTTTGCTCCATTCCTTTTTATAAAGAAGATAGACTGAACGAAAGAATTGAAGAATTAAAAGAACTATTCAGTGTTATGCAACAGAAAGAGTTAGATGTCGTATTGGATTATCTTAGTAGGGTTGTTCAGCTTTACATGGAGTGGTCAGAGAAAAACAGAATTGATGTCGATTTATCTGTTTTTGATGAGCTTTTAGGTTATACCAAAGAAGAAGATGATATGTTTTTTGATTTTGACTCTGACTTTACAGATGAGAACATAGGACATATGCACTATGTAGAAGAAGAAAAGATTAAGGCAGAAGATTTCTTAAGCGTGTACAATAAAGGAGAGTTAGAAGATATAGAAGATAGGCTGCATAACATACTTGATTACTGTGTAGAGAATTGCACGGATACAACATTTAGCAGTGAGTATTTAGAGAATATGATAAGTTTTCTTGAGATGATTAAAGATTTCTTTGATGAGTTTGAAGAGTTTAAGGATTTGAGTTATTCGTTGGATAAACTTATAAATAAGCTTTCAACAATAGATGTTGATATGTTTGATGATAGTCAAAAACTTATATTACATGGTCTGCTTGAGAAGATTTATGTTGATTTAGATGGTTGGGCAGGTAATGTTGTATTCTCAAAGAATGCGATTGATATTCATTATATAGATGCATCGTTGACGGCAAATGTTGATCAGATAGAGATAATTTTAAACTATATGAGTGATGCAAAACAAGAACCATCTGAAGATAGTGGAGAAGATGAAGGAGATATAGAATTCTTTTAGGAGGTAGATAAAAATGGCACTAATAACACGATCATCCACACATGCTTCAAATAATCCGCCAAAAAGGGAGATTTCAAAACCATCCATCCAGACACAGCAGTTATCTATGTCTGATAAGAGAAAAAAGAGAACATTGGCAAAGCAGCAGCAGATTAGCGAACAGCTATCTTCTATTGCCGCAGAACTTTTGGCAAAGACACAGGAAGGCGTCAGTGCTATAGAAGAGTTAAAAAGTGCTATGGAACAGATTTCAGCCGCAAGCGAAGAGAATGCAGGCGCCGCAGAAGAGCAGCTTAGTGCCGTTGATGAGATAACAAAAAACACACAGATGATACTCAAAGAGACGGCTGATGTTGTAAAAGCCACTAATGATACCTATAAGCTTGCACTTGGAGGTGTTGAAAACGCTAAGGAGAGTGGCGAAAGGCTTAACTATGCGATGGAAAAAGCTACCGATGTGCAGAACAATGCTAATGAATTAAGAAATGCTGGTGAAAGTATCAGTGAAGCCACTAATGTTATATCAAAGGTGGCAGATAAAACAAATTTGTTGGCTTTGAATGCTGCAATTGAAGCTGCAAGGGCAAAAGAGCACGGTAAAGGTTTTGCCGTTGTAGCAGACGAAACAAGAATATTGGCTGCCCAAAGTGCTCAAAGTGCCCAAGAGATAGCAGATATTGTTGAGTCTATTCAAAAGTCCGTCCATAGTGCTGAAGAGAATATAAAAAATATAGGTGAGTTTATTAGTGATTCTGCTAATAAATCCAAGCAAGTTGCAGATGATGTCAATAGTGTTGCAGTGCTAACGAAGAAGATGATAGATACGATGAACGATATGTTTGATGTTGCAAATAAGCTTATGGATAGGACTGAAGATTTTCAGAAGTCGTCCGAACAGATTAGCACGGCAGCAGATGAGCAGGCAAGCGCTGTCACAGAGATAACGACATCCATAGATATGCAGGTGAGTGCTTTAACAGAAGCAGAACAAGCCGCAACAAACATAAATGAGCTGGCAGAAGAGCTAAAGGTATCAACGGATGTTAGCAAGGATGCAGTAGAGATAGCAAGTGCAGCAGAAGAGTTAAGCAGTGCTATTGAGCAGATACAAAGAAGTATGGGAGAAGTTATCAATGCACTTGAGCAGATTGAGAAAGCTGCCGACATAGCCAATGCCGATGCTTCAAAGGGTGCATCTGTTGCAAGGGAGTGTGCAGACTATGCATCTGAGATGGGAGAGAAACTCAGACAGCTTGATGAGCTTATAAGTGAGATTTTAAAGTATCTTGAAACTGTATCTTCTATGTTGAACGATATATACGATGAGCTTGATAGGTCTAATTCTGAAAGTTCTATAACAACTGACGAGATAAAGAAAATTGCCAAATATGCGAAATCTATAAATAAGATGCTTAGAAAGATTGAAGGTATTGTCTCTCAAATTACAATGCTTGGCGTTAGTGGTAATATAGAAGCAGCAAGGGCTGGTGAGTTCGGTAAAGGATTTGCTGTTGTAAGTTCAGACATTAGGAACCTTGCTCAGGATACGCAGAACAATATAGACAAAATAGCCGATGTTGCCATGCTTCTTGACGATGCCATATATTCAATGGATCTGAGCTGGAGAGAGTTGGTGGATATACAGTCAAAAGAGAAGAAGGAGATTTCTGCTCTTGTTAAAGAATTTAATGATATAATAAACAAATTTAAGGAATCCAAGGGTATGATGGAGAAACTAACGAAGGCTAATGAGCAGAATAAAGAGGCGTTTGAACAGGCTTTGAAGGGTAGCGAAGAGATTCAGACGGCAACGGATTTGGCTAAAAATAATGTGGCTCAGAGTAAGGAAGCAGCCAATCTTATAAATGAGACTGTGGCTCAGATGGGTAGTCTGGTTGAAGATCTGGCAGTGCTGGCTGATGAGCTTCAAAGTTAAAAGGGGTCCTAAAAATGGAGATTCCCAAAAAAATTTTAAAGTTTAAGGTAAATGGTAAGTTATTTGGAATAGACGGTGAGATAGTTGACAAGATATTGGAGGTTCCACCGATAACTCCCATACCTTTGAGTGATAAAAGGGTTTTGGGTGTATGTGTACTTTTTGGAAAAATTGTTAATGTTTTGGACGCAGGCCTTTTGCTTGGCTTAGAGGGTGTTAATCTAAAGAGCAAAGAGAGTAGGATTATCACTCTGAATCTAAGAGATAATATAGATGCCATCTGTGTTGATGAAGTTGTTGTTATAAGTGATGTTGAAGAAGATAAGTATGAGCAAAACAAGGATGATGGTGCAATTGTTGGTTTTTTGAAGGATGATGATGGCCTTGTCCAGATTATTGACCCTTTTAAACTGTTTGAAGGTATAGGAGTATTGGAGTTTACACCTATTGGCATATCGACAATAGGATTAGAAGAAGGTAATGAAAAATCTGAAGGTGTTTTAGACGAAACAAAAAAATACCTTCTTTTTAGAATATCCGATGAAGAATTTGGCGTTGATATAGACATTATAAAGGAGATTGTTTTTCTGCCAGACGATGTTATACCTATAGCCGGAAGCGATGCTATGGGAATGATGAAGCTAAGGGATAGGGTGCTGTCGCTGGTTGATTTAAGGGAGAAGTTAGGGTTTGATGCAATAGGCTTTACACCAAAAACGAGATGCCTTATTGCAGAAGATAGGAATAGAGAAGTTGGACTTGTCGTAGATGAAGTTATGGAAGTTAAGGATATACCCATCTCTCTAATAGAGAAGGTTACTGAAGAGTTTCAGAGTGATTTTGTTGAGGGTATATTCAAAGAGGATGATAAGGTTATATCTATTTTATCTTCTTCTTTTGTCTCTTCTCTTGTTAAGGAGTATTATATACAGGAAGAGAAAGAGACTTCAAATAATACTCAGGTAAGGGATGAAGATATGAGTGAAGTTGTAGTATTTTCTATAAATGGTGAGGAATATGCGTTTGATGTTGATGATGTTCAGGAGATAATAAAGTATGCGCAGTTAACACCTATACCAGATGCACCGGAGTTTTTAGAAGGCATCTTAAATTTAAGAGGTGCTGTCATACCTATTGTATCACTGCCAAAAAGATTGGGTTTTGAGCAAAAGATAACGGAGAAAAGCAAAATAATTGTGTGTAATATAAAAAACGAGAAGCTGGGTTTTATAGTTGATGAAGTTAATGAAGTTTTGTTTGTTGATAATAAATATATATCAAATGCAAAAAGTGAAGATGCAGTCTTCAATCAGGTTATAACACTTGATGGTAATAAAAGGGTGATTCTCAAATTGAAACCGCAGCAGCTGTTTGATGATGAGTTTTTTGAATCGATTGCAACGATGAAGGAGTAAAGTTAATGGCAAAAAAGGTTCTTGTAGTAGATGATAGTGCGCTTGTAAGGAAGTATTTGGGTGAGCTGTTTGATGAAGCAGGGTTTGATATAGGTTTTGCAAAGAACGGTCAAGAAGCTGTTGAGTTTGTCCAGGAAGTGGATTTTGATGTGATAACAATGGATATAAATATGCCCGTTATGGATGGCTTAACAGCTGTTAGAGAAATAATGAGAATAAATCCTACACCGATTATTATGATTAGTTCGCTAACGCAGGATGAAGCGGATATAACATTTGAAGCTTTAGATGCTGGTGCTGTTGATTATATTGCAAAGCCCGGCACAATGAGCTTGGATTTAAAAAAGAGTAAAAATGATATTTTAAATAAGGTCAAAGCCGCCCTTAAAATTCCAAAAAACAGGCTTTATATAAGAAAGCAGGCTGTTCAGAAGAAAAAAAGTCTGATAAATAAAGATAAAAAGGTTAGCAGTCCATCGAAAAATGTAGAGAAGTTGGTTTTGATTGGCGCTTCAACGGGTGGACCGGGTTTGATAGAGGAGATCTTATCGTCGCTTCCGGCTGATTATCCATATCCGATATGTGTTGTTCAACATATGCCAGAGACATTTACGGCAAAGTTTGCCAATAGGCTTAATAAGATATCTGCCATAGAAGTAGTTGAAGCTAAGCAGAACGATCCAATTGTGCCTGGCAAGGCTATAATTGGTAAAGGCGGAAGGCATTTTCATATATCAAAGAAAGCCAGTGGATTGCTTGTTGTCAGACTTGTTCCGAATACAAACAACAGGTTTTTTGTTCCATCTGTTGATGAGTTGTTTTTTTCTGCTGCACGGGTGTTTGACCCAAAAAATATTATGGCTGTTGAGCTTACAGGTATCGGTGATGATGGTGCAGATGGGATGGTAGAATTAAGAAAAAAAGGTGCCTATACTATAGCAGAAAGTGAAGAGACGGCGATTGTGTATGGTATGCCAAAGGAAGCCTACGAAAGGGGCGGAGCCGTAAAGAAATTGCCTTTTAATGAGATAGTAAAAGAGATTCTCGCATACGGAGGTTTTTAATGGCTTTGCTAAAGAAAGGCTCAAAAGAGACAGAGGATGTAAGGTTTTTCAAAGAGTTTGAAGACGCAAAGAACTGTTTTGAAGATGAGAATTGCCCAGAAGAAGATAGGATAAGGGCTTTGGATTACATAATAAGGCACAAAGAGATATACTATGTGCTTAGAATGCTTAATGAGCTGTTTAAAGAGAATAGATTGGAAGATCATGTGTATATTGACTATGCTTTCAGTAGTTTTGAGCATAAACCAAGAAGAAAAGAGGACTTTCAAGAGCTTTTTAAGATGATTAGCAGTGATAACGCCTATCTTCGCAACGCCGTTATCAGTTTCTTGCAGCTGTATGGGGAAGAAGTTAAAAATTTTATAGGTGATCTGTTGAATAGCGAAGATAGGGATGTAAGAATACTGTCTGTTAATATTCTTGGAAATGTGAGATTTGAAGATAGCGCAACGATGCTTAGAGAATTCATAAGAAGAGAAAACGATGTAAACGCCCTGATGACGGCTATTGATTACTTAGGAGAGATTGGAGATGAAAGCGATATAGAACTTCTCAATGAGGTTAAAGAGAGATTTAAGGGTGATCCGTATGTCGAATTTGGCGTGAACTTGGCTATAGAGAGGCTGAAATCTTGATTCGGAGATAAGACATTATGATTACGCAAAAGGAATTTTTAAAATTACGCGATTTTATTTACAAAAAAACTGGCATATTTATGGAAGAGAAGAAGTATCCAATTATCGGCAAAAAAATAGATAAATTAATGAGAGATAGGGGGTTTGACGATTTCAGAAGTCTATTCCACTCTTTGAGATTTTCAAAAGACGATAAGCTTTTTCAAGATATTATAAGTTTAATTACGGTAAATGAGACATACTTTTTTAGGGAGAAGTATCAGTTTGATAGTTTGATAAATTATGTATTGCCAGAGATACACAAGAAAAGACCGCCGTCTGAGGTTATAAGAATACTGTGTGCGCCAAGTTCAACAGGTGAAGAGCCATACAGTATAGCCATAGAGCTATTGGAAGAAGGCAGGATTGTAGAAGAGAGAGATATAGAGATAGTTGGTATAGATATAGATTCCAATGTTATCGAGAAAGCAAAAAAGGGATACTTTACCAAAAGGTCTGTTCAATTCGTCCCGCCTATGCTTTTGAGAAAATACTTTAAACAGGAAGGTTCTCTCTATAAGATTGATGAGTTTTTAACAGAGGTCGTTGATTTTAGGGTTGTTAATGTTGTTGATACACTTCAGTTTGGAAGATTGGGTAAATTTGATATAATATTTTCAAGAAATATGCTTATCTATTTTGATGATGCAAGCAGACAGAAAACGGCTATGAATTTTTATAATTCTCTAAAACCCGGTGGTTATGTATTTTTAGGGCATGCAGAGAGTATGAGTAGGATAACTTCTGTATTTAAAACCATCAAGGTTGGAGAGTCTATTGTTTATAAGAAGGAGTAGGTTATGGAAGTTAAAGATGGCAAGCTTTTTCTCAATGAAGAGCTAACAAACGAAGATATAGGCAAGCTTAATGAGATTATACAAAAGGATGGTATAGATGAGATAATCATAGAAAACGATAATCTAAGTAGCGGTATAATACAACTTTTATGGTGTAGCCAGAAGCCTATAAAGAGTGAGTCTGACTTTTTGAATAAACTGTTTGAGAATGTAGTTGTTGTTAAATGATAAGAATCCTTATAACGAATAGAAAAGGTGGCGTTGGAAAGACGACGACGGCTATAAACTTAGGTGCTGCGTTCTCTTTAAAAGGCAAGACTGTTTTATTTGTTGATTTAGATACGCAGAGTCATCTGCAGATTGGGTTGGGCTTTAAAAAGGTATTCAAGAAAGGCATACACAAGGCATTAATGGATGGAGATGTAGAAGGTATTGTACATGAATCTCCATTTGATAATCTCTATCTGATAGCTGGAGATGTAAATTTTGATATAACGCTTTTAGCCAATAAGAAGTCATCCCTTAGAGAGATACTATCAAACTTTGATAACGATTTTGATATATGTATTATCGATACACCACCAATAGGTGGGAAACTGCTGGATGATGCGTTTAAATCTTCGGATTATGCATTGATACCGATGCAGACAGAGTATCTTGCCCTTGTTGGTGCGTCTCAATTTTTGAAGGCATTTTATAATGTTATAACTTCAGATCCTGATGTGGGTGTTAAGTTTTTGGGTGTTGTGCCAACGCTTTTTAACAAGTCTATAAAGGAGCATAAGATTGTCATAGATAAGCTGAAAAAGATTATAGGAGAAAAAAGGGTTTTGCCTTATATAAGGAAGGATTTTAATCTATCCAAGGCTTTTCACGAAGGAAAACCAATCTTTTATTATAAGAGCAACTCTCGTGGTGCAACTGATTACAAAAGGCTTGCAGACTTCATCCAAAAACAGATACTTTAATTCTTGCTTTTAAGTTCTATGAACTTCTGCAGAGTCTCTATAAATTTCTGATAAACGATAGGTTTTATCAGTATTCCATCAAATCCTAATTCTTTGAATTCGTCCACTTCGTCTTTAAGGGCTTTGGCTGTTAGTGCTATAACGGGTGTGTTTAGTTTGAGTTCTTCTCTTATCTTCTTAAATGTTTCGTATCCGTCCATTACAGGCATTTGAATATCAAGTAAAATAAGGTCGTAGCTGTCTGATTTGAGTTTTTCTATGGCTTCTTTGCCGTTTTCTGCTTCGTCTATTTGGAGATTGTACTCTTTCAACATCTCTTTTATTACATATCTATTTGCAAAGTTGTCTTCCACAAGCAGAATCCTGTTTGTTTCTTTGTTATCTTTTTTCTTTGGTTTTTCTTCTTTTTTGTATGGCTCTTCTTTGCTGGTTAATTCTTCTTTTTTGTAAAGTGCATTATCTATTAAAGATTTTAGATAGTGTTTTGTGTCTTTGCCTTTTAGGAATATGCCTTTTATAAGGCTTTGATAAGTAGCAACTATTTTCTTATCAATATCTAAAGCTGTAATTATAATAATTTTTATATTGAGATTTTTCTTTTTTAGATAATCCAAAAGCTCATACCCACTAATTTTGGGCATATCAAGGTCAAGTAATATAAGGTCTATATCTGGATTTGCTTCTATTATTGACTTTGCTTCTTCGCCGTTTTCTGCTGTTAGGATATTTATATCTTCTTTTATCTCTTTTAATAGATGACTAATCTCTTTTAGGTATATTGGATCATCGTCTGCTATTAATATCTT
>CAYTZD010000018.1:20472-24914 GCA_964442345.1 uncultured Hippea sp.
TTTGCTTGTAAAGCCTATGTTTCCGCCCAATAGTTCAACCAGTCTTTTTGTTAGTGCCAATCCTATACCTGTTCCTTGAATATGAATTTTACCACTTGTTGACATAAATGGATCAAATATCTTGTCCTTTATCTTTTCGTCTATGCCTATACCTGTATCTTTTACTGATATCTTTACCGTATTTTTCGTCTCTGTTGCTGTTATTGTTATCCCACCTTGATTTGTATATTTTACGGCATTTGATAATATGTTTAGAAGTATTTGATTTACTTTATATTTATCTGTTTCCATATTACCATCTTCTATCTGGGTGTTTATTTTTAAGTACAATCCTTTCTCTTCGCACTGTGGCTTTATGATGGAAGTAACATATTCAATAGTGTCTTTTATGTTGAATTTCTCTATCTCTATTTCCATCTTGCCTGATTCGATTTTTGTAAGGTCTAAAATGTCGTTTATGATACTTAATAGCTGTTTGCCGCTTAGGTTGATGATGTTGAGTTTCTCTTTTGTGCTTTCATCTAACGAGCTGGATTTTTCCCTAAGAAGTACATCAGTCAGGCCAATTATAGAGTTTAGTGGAGTTCTCAATTCGTGAGACATATTGGCTATAAAATTGCTTTTGTACTTCTCGGCTTGAGAGAGTTTTTTGCTGTAGTTTTCAAGTTCGTACTTTTGAGCTCTTAATTCTTCTGTTTGTGCTTCAAGTTCTTCACTTTGAGCTTGTAATTCTCTGTATTGTGCTTCAAGTAATGTATTTTTCTTTTCCAGGTCTTTGTAAAGTTTTCTTATCTTTATATTCAGCTTAATTTGGTTTATACCTATACCGAGATGATGAATCGTTTTTTCAAGCATCTGAAGTTTTTTGTCGTCTATTGTTTTATCCGAGAGACACTCAAGAACACCTATCACTTTGTTTTTTGATATAATTGGGAAGTAATAAATGTAGATGTGGCCTAATTTTTCCACTAAGGAGCTTTTTATCTTTAAAGTGTCAGGTAAGGCGTTAACGAAGTGGGTCTTTTTTAGGTCTATGCAGGCTTTGCCCAAAAATTCGTTTAAGGGAATTTCCCTGTTTTTTGTTTTTTCAAAACTCTCATACACCATCAATAGATTTGACTTGTCGTTTAATATATAGCCACTTCCTGCAAATGCTATCTTGTTCTCTATCAGCACTTCAATTGTGCCTTTGAATAATTCTCTTTCTGTTCTTGCTTTGTTTAGTTTTTCCAGTGTTTGTATGTAAATCTTATTTAATGTTTCTGCTTCCTTGAGTTCTTCGTGAGCTTTTTCCTTCTCTGAGATAGCTTTGTAAACTAAAGAGCTCACAAATGCTATAAATAGTATTGAATTCGTAATAGCTATATATAATATTTTCTTAGTTTCTGTAATGTTTTTTGCGTAAATGAGAGAAGTTAAAATTAGCAAAAATAGTATGAATGGCACAGCAATAATCATGTAATTATTAAGTTTTCCCTTCATCTTTCCATCCTAAAAATCTAAATATTTTTGCGTGAGCGGCGATGTTTTTAAAGTAAGGTTTAAACTCTTCTTCTATCTCTTCGCTTTCAGAGATGAACAGCAAACCGTCTTTCTCCATAAACTTTACGATAATCTCAAACACCCTTTTTCGGGCATATTCTTTTAAATATATAAGCAAGTTTTCACAAAAAACAACATTATATTTAAATATGCCGTGAATTTTGAAAGGGTAGTTTAGTATATCTGAGTTGTAAAAATTTATGTTGTTTTGGATAAGTTCTTTCTTTAATCTGAAAAAGCCATTATCTACTTTTTCAAAGTATTTCTCAAAAGCCCATAAGGGAGTATTGTATAAATTGTCTTTGTGGTATATCCCTTTCTTTGCCGTTTCTATAGCTTTTTTATCTATGTCAATGGCATCTATCTGGTAATCCAAGTTTTGATTCTTTAATGCGAGTTCGTTTAAGGTTATGGCTATGGAGTATGTCTCTTCTCCCGTTGAGCATCCTATATTTAACACCTTGACATATTTTTTTCTGAGTTTTGTTTCTCTATTTAAAACAGTGTAAAGATAGGCAAAGTGTAAAGGTGTTCTAAAGAATTGGGTTGTATTTATAAGGAAAAGTTCTTTTAATATTTGGGTCTCTTTGTCGATATTTTTCATAAAATAATCGAAATACTCATTCTCGTCTGACATTTGCAAGGTTATATATCTGTGTCTAATCCTTCTTATAAGCGTATTGCAGCGATATAGAAAGAAGTCTATGCCGGTTCTTTTTTTTGTAATCTCTATTATTTTGCTTAATGTCTCATTGCACTTCATCTATTGTCTCTTCTGCGAATCTAAAGAAGTATCCTATCTGTCCAATGATAGCTTCTAAAGTATCAGAGTCCAACTCAATCTCAGAAAAGATTGCCTTCTCGTCGTCAAGTGTGAGTGATGGTTGGTAGTTATCCGTACCAACTATATAGTTTGATATAAGTATGTTAGCAGCGGCTACTACGCAAGATAGTTTTCTGTGTTTCTGCTGAGATTGAAGTGGAAAGTGATGGTAAAAGACAGCTTCTATTATCTCTTCTTCAAATCCTATGGTTTTTAGAAATTCGGCTCCTATACATGCATGTGTTGATGTCTTTATGGAGTCTTCTATAAAATTGATAAGCTCTTTTCTGTTTGGTATATCGTATTTATCCATTGCGTATTTGTCTAAAATAATCTTTCCTATATCGTGAAACAGTCCAGCCATATATGCCTTTGTTGAATCTTCGTTTATTATGTCGGCAATACTTTCAGACAGCATAGCGACACATAACACATGGAGTTTATATGATCTTTCATCTATCATATAGCTATCCAAGTTGCTCTTTACAAAACCATTTAGAATCTGATTGGAGATAAAATTGAAAAACTTTTTTAACCCTAAAACGGTCAATGCTTCTCTTATGGTTGTTATCTTTTTTGCCCTTGCGAAGTATGGTGAGTTTACATACTTAAGTAAATCTATGGTTAATGTATCGTCCCTTTTTACTATGTTTTCTATCTCTGATAATTTTAAATCCTTTTTGTCTCTTAGTTTTATTAATTGCATAGCAATGGAGTTTGGTATAGAAAGATACGAAAAGTATTCGAATATCTCTTTGATAAACAGTGTTCTTGAATATCTTTTTATTGTTGGAGAGAGTGGCTTCTCCTTGATGTTTATAAACTCAACTGATAGGTTTTTGGTGTTAAACTGAAGGCTTCTTGGGTATTCTTTAAGACAATCTTTGGCTATTATGGGTATGTTGTGTTTTGTTAGAAATTTCAGCGTCTCTTTGCAGTTGTGTTTACCTACATTAAAGACGCTTTTTGCGCCAAGTTCTGCACCACCTGCAACCACAGCTTGAAGGTTGAGTTTCTCTGTTGTATTGCAGAATTTAGACATCTGATTTACAAGATACTTCAAACCTGGGTTGGCAAATGCAGTTATGGCATATTCGTTTCTATAGATCTTTGAGTATCGTGGAAGTAGTATATGAATGGCGCCAAAAATTCTCTTCTCTTGGTCAAAAAGCACGACACCCACGCAACTACCAAGCACAATCTTTATAATTCTATCTCTATCCTTGAATATTTCTGCTTTTCCTATCTCTATTTGTAAAATATTCATCTTACTATGCTTGAGATATCAATCTGAACGGTTAGAGTATTCTCTTTATATGTTGAGTTTATAGGTATTTTGAGTTTCTCTGATATAGATTTTACAACTTTTAAGCCTAATCCAGACCCTGTTATACCAAATCTATCGGTTTTTATAGGCATTTCAAAAAGTGAGCGTGCATCTTCATTTGTCTGATTTTCGATTATTATGGTTTTGTTTAGTGTATTTAGATGGCACAGATTAGAAAACCTATAAGCGTTGAGTATTAAATTCTCAAGCATAGTTTCAAACATTCCAATGTCTGTTTCTATGTATGTTTGGTTTAATGTCTGTTGGTTGTAAATTTTAATCTGTTCTGCTGTTGCATACCTTTCTTCTATTCTATTAATAATGGGTTCTAAGATACCCTGTAGACTGCAGGTTAAACTTTTCATCTGTGTTTTTTCTTTTAAATGGGCAAGTATTCGGGCGTTTTTTAGCGTATCAGAAGCCTGATAAAGGTTTAGACGCATCTGTCTTGATATTTCGCTGTCGATAGGCAGGATTTTTAAAAGCTCAATAACGGGATTTATCATATTTATGTTGTCGTGGTATATAAGCCTTATTAATTTCCAACAGTTATCATTATCAACCATAACTATATTAATTTTAAATAAAATATCTTTAATGTCAATAATTTTAATATCTATGACAAATTTTTCTTGGAAAAGATATATAAAAAACTTAAAATATAAATATGGATTGTTTAGAGATGTTAAAGAATCTTGCCTATGATAGGGTCTCTTCATCTAATCAGATAGCTTTGAAGATGCTTGATTG
>CAYTZD010000019.1:0-24337 GCA_964442345.1 uncultured Hippea sp.
TCAGTTAGAAGAATAGTTATTAAATATTGACACTTTTACCATTTTAATTATAAAATGGTTGCGCAATGAAATGGAAAGAAAATAATTAATTTTTAGGAGGTTAGCTATGTTAGCAAATGCCAAGATTAGTATTATTGGTGCAGGTCAGGTCGGTGGAACGACCATGTTGAGAATCGCTGAGAAGGAGCTTGCAAAAACGGTTGTACTGTTGGACATCGTTGAAGGTTTGCCACAGGGTAAAGCACTTGATGAGATGGAAGCAGCTCCAATTGAAGGTTTCGACACAGAGATTATCGGAACAAACGATTACAAAGACACAGAGAATTCCGACATCGTAATTATCACATCCGGTATGCCAAGAAAACCGGGAATGAGCAGGGATGACTTGCTTGAGAAGAATGTTAAAATAATGAAAGATGTTGCTGAGAATGTTGCAAAATACTCTCCAGATGCCATCGTAATCGTTGTTGCTAACCCACTTGATGCTATGGTTTATGCAGCAAAGAAGGTTGGTGGTTTTGCAGATGATAAACTAATGGGTCAGGCTGGTTGTCTTGACTCTACAAGATTTGCAAGATTCATCGCTTGGGAAGCAAAATGCTCTGTAAAGGCTGTTCAGGCTATGACATTGGGTGGTCATGGCGATGATATGGTTCCATTGACAAGCTATTCTACAGTAAGAGGCGTTCCTATAACAAAGATTTTCGACAAAGAGACAATTGATAGACTTGTTGAGAGAACAAGAAAGGGTGGTGGCGAGATCGTATCACTTCTAAAGACCGGTTCTGCTTTCTATGCAACTGCTTCTGCTGTTGTTCAGATGGTTGAAGCAATTGTAAAGGATACAAAAGATATATTGCCATGCGCAGTTAAGACTCAGGGTAAATACGGACTTGACCCAGATCTGTTTGTTGGTCTGCCAGCAAAATTGGGTCAGAACGGCGTTGAAGAGGTTGTTGAGCTTGACCTTTCAGATGAGGAGTTGGCAGCATTAAAGGCTTCTGCTGAGCATGTAAAAGAGCTGTGCAACAGGATTGAGGAGCTCAAACTCTTATAAAAAATTACGAAAGGAAGCCAAAAATGGCAGAAGTAAGAAATATAAGTGTGAAGGATGTTGAAGAGGCCGTCTATAAGCTTGCCCTTGAGGCGGCCTACCATATTCCAGAAGATGTTTTAGAAGCTGAGAAGAAGGCTTACGAGAAAGAGAAATCACCTGTTGCAAAACAGGTGCTTGATACGATTTTTCAGAACATAGAAGTGTCGGCTAAGGAAGAGTTCCCACTTTGTCAGGATACAGGTTTAGCTGTTATCTTCCTTGAGGTTGGCCAAGATGTCCACTTTACTGATGGCTATGTTGTTGATGCTATAAACAAGGGCGTTGAAAGGGCTTACAAAGACGGATATTTGAGAAAATCAACTTGTCATCCGTTGACAAGGGAGAATTACGGCAACAACCTGCCGGCTGTAATTCATACATTTGTTGTACCCGGCAACAAGGTAAAGATTATCTTTGATGCTAAAGGTGGCGGCAGCGAGTCAATGAGTAAGGTTCAGATGCTCAAACCTGCCGACGGAAGAGACGGTATAATTCAAACGGTGGTTGATTGGGTAATTCAGGCAGGTCCAAACCCATGTCCACCTGTTATAGTTGGCGTGGGTATAGGTGGAGACTTCGAGAGAGCAGCCGTTATGGCAAAACATGCTACATTGAGAAAGGTTGGACAACCAAGCGACGATCCGGTATTGGCCGAGATGGAACAGGAGATCTTTGAAAAGGTTAACAACTCTGGTATAGGCCCTGCTGGTTTAGGTGGTTTGACGACCTGTTTGGGTGTTCATATAGAAATGGAGCCATGCCACATAGCAACGCTTCCGTTGGGTATCAACATTGCCTGCCATGTGAACAGGCATAAAGAAATAGAGCTTTAAGGAGTTTGATATGGCAGAGTATAAGTTAACAACTCCTTTAACTGACGAAGATATAATTAAGTTAAAGGCAGGAGATAAGGTATATCTGTCTGGCGTTGTATATACCGCACGAGATGCAGCTCACATGAGAATGGTTAAAGCGTTAGACGAAGGTAAAGAGTTGCCGTTTGATATTAAAGGTCAGGTTATCTATTATGTTGGTCCTTCTCCAGCTCGACCAGGCAAGCCAATAGGTTCTGCAGGTCCAACAACAAGCTATAGGATGAACCCATTTGCTCCAAGACTTATCTCGTTGGGTCAGAAGGGTATGATAGGCAAAGGAAAGATGAGCGACGAAGTAAAACAGGCATGCATTCAGTATAAAGCATGCTATTTTGTTTCTATTGGCGGTGCTGCTGCTGTGGTTGGAAGTTCAGTTAAGGAAGCTGAGATTATAGCTTATCCTGAACTTGGACCAGAAGCTGTTAGAAAGCTTGTAGTGGAAGACATGCCGCTGTTTGTCTGTTATGATGCACACGGCAATGATTTATATGAGATGGCTAAAAAGGAGTGGGCTAATAAGTATAGTTTAGCTTAAGAACTTAATAAAGTGAAGGGGGCAGTGTTTAACTGCTCCTTGATTTTTTAAATCTTGACAAATAGTTAGAGTTGTGCTATTGAAATTAAAAATTTTGAGAAAGGAGGTCAGAGGTTGCACTAAAGGTGCAGCCGAAGGAGGCTATGGATTGGTATAGAGGTCGTCCGCATCATATCCAGTATAAGTGGCATGAAGGCTTTGTAGCCTGGGTATTCCACAGGATTACGGGTCTGTTGTTGATTCTTTATCTATTTTTACATGAGTGGGTAATATCTACCCTTCAGAATCCTGAAACCTTCCAGAAGACTATGGAAGCTGTGGAAAACCCAATATTCAAATTACTGGAAGTTGGTCTCTGGTTGGTGGCAAGTTATCATGCTATCAACGGTTTAAGGGTTGTTTTGGTTAACTTTGCAGGTGCAGCAGAAAGGGAGAACTATCAGGGTAATGTATGGATTTTCTGGGTAATTTTTGCGATCGTGTTTGTAGCTGGTGCAATTCCTATGCTTATGCACCTATAAAAACAAGGGAGGTTTAAGTCGTCATGATGTACATGAGAGGATTTATCGATAGATATCAAGGTTCCGGCAAAGGTGGTGATTTAAGCTGGCTGTTGCAAAGGGTTTCTGGTGTTGCACTGCTTATACTTTTGCTTGGACACTTCTTTATAGAGCATTTTGCAGGTGTACCGGTTGATTATCAGCATGTAGCTGCAAGATTGGCTTCTCCTTTATGGAAAGCTTTTGACTTAACATTTGTTGTATTTGCTCTTTATCATGGAATTAACGGTATTTTTATGAATATTGAAGATTATGTCCACTCCGGCTGGAGAGTATTTTGGAAAGGTTTCTTCTGGGTAGTTGGTGTTCTCTATCTGGTGTTGGCAGCTATAACTATTTTGCCATTCAAAGGTTAAAAAAGGAGGTTAGGGATAATGGCTAATATTTCGTATAGATACGAAGTTGCTGATGTTATTATAGTTGGTGCCGGTGGTGCAGGACTTGCAGCTGCTGTTCAAACTGGTCTTGCCAAGTTAAGAACAGCTGTTATAACAGAAGTTTTCCCAACAAGATCTCACACTGTTTCTGCTCAGGGTGGTATAGCAGCAGCCATTGCCAACATGGATGAAGATTACTGGATTTGGCACATGTATGATACTGTAAAAGGTTCTGACTATCTTGGAGATCAGGACGCAATCGAAGAGTTCGTTAAAAATGCTCCGTTGGCAATCTATGACCTTGAGCATTGGGGCGTTCCATTCTCAAGAAACGAAGACGGAACGATTTATCAGAGAGCATTCGGTGGACAGACAAGAAACTTCGGTGAGACAATAGCTCATAGAAGTTGTGCTATAGCAGATAGATCTGGTCATGCTATGTTGCATGCTCTCTTTGAGAGAACCTTAAGACCAGATATAGCTCCTTATGTAAGCTACTATGTTGAGTATCTCGCACTTGAGCTGTTTAGAAATCCAGAGACAGGCAAGGTATTTGGTGTTCTTGCTTGGGATATGGTTAACGGTGGATTGCATGCATTCTTTGGAAAAGCCGTTATCTTCGCAACAGGTGGAAGCTTGAGAAACTTTAGAACAAACACAAACGCCCATATCAATACGGGCGATGGTCTATATATGGCATTAAAGGCTGGCATACCTATAGAAGACCCAGAGTTTATACAGTTCCACCCAACAGGTATCTATGGCGTTGGAAACTTGATTACTGAAGGTGTTAGAGGCGAAGGTGGTTATCTGATTAACTCCGAAGGTGAGCGCTTCATGAAGAAGTACGCTCCACATGTTCTCGACCTTGCATCCAGAGATGTTGTTTCAAGGTCGATGACGCTTGAAGTTAGAGCAGGTCGTGGCGTTGGACCTAAGAAAGACCATGTTCTTCTCAAACTTGATCATCTTGGACATGACTTCATTATGGAGAAGTTGCCAGGAATTTGGGAGCTTGCATATAAATTTGTTGGTATTGACTGTACAAAAGAGCCTATTCCTGTTGAGCCTACAGCTCACTATCAGATGGCTGGTATTCCTACAAATGTTAAGAGTGAAGTTGTTGTATGGGATGGCGAGAAAGAGGTTAAAGTACCTGGATTCTATGCAGCTGGTGAGTGCTCTTGCCAGTCCTTGCATGGTGCAAACAGACTTGGAACAAACTCCTTGATTGACCTTGTCGTAAGTGGTAAACAGGCTGGAATGAACGCTGCTAAGTATATAATTGAAGAAGATCCACCAGCTCCATTGCCAGCAGAAGACTTCTGGGCAGAGAAATTCGGCAAAGAGACTGTTGAGAAGATCAAAGAGCTTTACGATGGACCTGCAGGCAGCGTAAAATATAAGGATGTTTATTATCCATTGAGAGACTCCATGCAGGAGAATATGTCGGTCTTCAGAGAAGAAGAAGGCTTAAAGAAAGAGCTTAAGATACTTGATGAATTAGAAGAGAAATTCAAACAGATGGGATTGGCAGACAAGAGCTTACACTTCAACAGTGAGCTTGTTGAATACTTTGAATTAAGATCACTTCTGACACTCTCCAAGATAGAGACAATGGCAGCTTTGAACAGAACGGAGAGTAGAGGTGGTCATTACAGAGAAGACTATCCAGAAAGGGATGATAAGAACTGGCTGAAACATACACTTGTTTATCTTAATGAGGATGGTTCTATCAGGTTTGATTATAAACCGGTTAGGATGAAGGGAGCTACGGCGCCAACATTTGAACCCAAGAAGAGGGTTTACTAAAGGTAAGGAGGAGTAAATAATGGCATTGAATGTTGGAGATAAAGTGATATTTAAGATTTTCAGATATGACCCTGAAAAGGATAAGGCTCCTTACTATAAAGATTATGAAGTAACCATCACCAGAACGGGTATGATGGTGCTTGATGGTCTAAACCAGATTAAGTGGGAACAGGACCCCACATTGAGCTATAGAAGGAGCTGCCGTGAAGGTGTCTGCGGTTCTGACGGAATGAACATCAATGGTATGAACACCGTATCTTGTATGGCTCACATAGACGATTATAATAGCGATGTGCTTGTTATTAAGCCGCTTCCCGGATTTCCTGTAGTAAAAGACCTTGTATGCGACTTCGATGACTTCTTCAATAAATACTATGCAGTTAAGCCTTACTTGATTGAGAAGACTCCACCACCAGCAAGAGAAAGGCTTCAAAGCGTTGAAGACAGAAAGAAACTCGACGGATTATATGAGTGTATATTGTGTGGATGCTGCTCAAGCTCATGTCCATCTTACTGGGCAGACCCAGACTATCTTGGACCTTCAGCACTGCTTAATGCTGCAAGATTTGTTCTCGATACAAGGGATGAAGGCTCTGATGAGAGGCTTGATGTTGTTAACAATATACACGGCGTCTGGAGATGCCATACAATTCTCAACTGTATCCACGCATGTCCAAAAGAACTCAATCCAACAAAGGCTATTGCTTCACTTCAGAAAGAGATTCTCAAGAGAAAATACTAAGAAACAGAATAGGGGGCTTTTGCCCCCCTTATTTTTTTATCAGTGATTTAACAACAGAGACTGCCTCGCTTTTATCGCCGAAGCGCGTCGTTATGATGTCTTCTTCTTTTATCTGAGATATGCTTTTAATGGGTTTTCCATTTTTATCAAATGTAATTGAATAGCCTTTTTTTAGTATAGATAAGGGTGATAAGTTGTTGATTTGTGATTCTAAAAGCTTAACCTTTTGTCTTTTGTTTTTTATTGCTGTTTTAAAGTTGTTTTCTATCTCTTCTGGATATATCTTTAGAAGTTGCCATTTGTTCTTTATGATAAGCTGAATTGAACGATTGATGCTTGAGTTGGAATGTTTTAGCTGTTCTCTTATTAGTTTTAGTTTTTCCTGTGGATTTAGAAGGTTTATTCTGTTTTTTAGGTATTCAACCCTTTTCTCTTTTTGCATAATCAACCGTTTAATGGATGAGTCTATATTGTCTGCTAATCTATCTAAATGAATGATCTTATTTTCAAGTAAGCCCTTTAATCTTATTGTGTTTCTTTGTGTTGAGAAGTTTTTAAGTTTTTGAGCCTTTAGATTGAGAAGCTTTTGTGTAAGAAGTGTTATGTACTCTTTGGCTTGGTTTATTTTTTCTATTAATTCAAGCCTTTCTTCTGTTAATATCTCTGCAGCAGCCGATGGTGTTTCAGCTCTTTTGTCTGCTACAAAATCGCACAGTGTTGTATCTATCTGGTGTCCTATTGCGCTTATAGTGGGGAATTTTAGGTTGAATAATGCCTTTGCTATGTCTGGGTCGTTGAATATCCATAGGTCTTCTTCTGAACCGCCACCTCTTGCTAAGACAGCTACATCTATCCTTTCTTCTATAAGGTTTGCCTGTTTTAATGCATTGAGAATGCTGTTTTTAGCTAAATCTCCCTGAACAGTTATTGGATAGATTAAAATCTCTATGCCTTTACTTCTTCGTTGTATTATGTTTATGATGTCTCTTACTGCTGCACCTGTTATACTGCTGAATAGCAGGATTCTTTTGGGTATCTTGGGTATGGGCCTTTTTCTGTCAAAATATCCGAGAGCTTTAAACTCTTTTTTTAGCTTCTCAAGGTCATAAAATTTTTTGCCTTCACCTGCTTCTTTTATCGCTTCGACGACTAAACTGTATTCGCCGCCTTTTATATATACCGAGATGTGGCCAAAAACCTTTAGCCTTAAACCATTTTTTGGTTTTATCTTAAATCGGTTGATGCGTGATTTGTATATAACACATTTAAGGGCTGCATGTTCGTCGGTAAGCAAAAAATAGAGATGTCCGCTGGATGAAGGTCTTACATTTGATACTTCGCCTTCAACCCAGATGTCGTAAAAACTCCCTTGCAAAAGTTCATCTATCTGTTTTGTAAGTTCATAAACGGTGTATGTTTTAACGGCCATGTTTGCCAATAGCTTTTAGGGATTCTTTTAATAGTTCTTCAATATCTATTGAACTGTTTTTTGAGTATATCTCTCTTACTGTTTTTTCTGATATTTGTTTGGAAAATCCAAGAGATACCAATGTTTCCACGACATCCGATACAAGTGATGGAAATTCGGTTTCTGCTGTTGGTATCTTATTTGATAGTTCCACTATTATATTTAAGGCTGTTTTTTTGCCTATGCCTGGTATCTTTGTCAGTAAGTCTTTATCCTGTTTCTGTATGGCTGCGTAAAATTCATCAACGGAGATGTTTGATAAAATGGAGATAGCCGTCTGTGGGCCTATCTTTGATATCTTTCTTAATTCGTTGAATAGATTTTTTTCCTGTTTTGTTGCAAACCCGTAAAGTTTTACGGACTTTTCTCCGATTACAAGTTCGACAAATAGTCTGCATTTCTCGTTTATCTCTGGTAATTTGTCGAATGTTGATAACGGTATTGTTAAGTTAAATTCTATGCCGCCTACATCAATAACTGCTTTTAGATTGGATTTTTCCCTTAAAATGCCAGATAATGCTTCTAACATTACTAAATTATCTCTACCTTTAGCTTATCCCAACTTTTGCATTTTGGGCATCTGAAGAATAGTTTATATGCCGAATGGCCGCAGTTTGTGCATGTGTATTTTATTGGTTTTATATCTGTTTTGCTTAAGAAAAGCTTTATAAATTTATCGTCTATCTCTGAACTTGAAAGGTATCGCTTCAATATGTATAGGCTTGATATGCCATTTTTTATTAGCTTTTTATAAAGCGATAAGGCTTTTTTCTCTTGATTTATGCTGAAGTAGGCTTCTGCTGAGAAAAATAGTATAAATGGATTGTCAGGCAGTTCGTATAAGAGATTCTCGATGATATTTTTAAGCGTATATTCGTCTTTTATTCGAGATAGGGCAAGATTGCAGACTTCTGGTCTTATCTTGCAGACACTTTCCCATAATTCGTAAGCCTTTTCTAATTTGCCATAGTTGAAATAGATATCTCCAAGATGGAGAAGTGCATCAACACACTCTTTGTATTCCTTTAATGCCTTTTCGAAGTTCTTTTTTGCTGCTTCTGTGTCGTTTTCTTTTAGTTTATCCTTGCCGAGTTCTGTATATATGTGAGCTAATATATGCTTATCTGTTCCATCGAATCTTTTGTGCCAGACCAAAGCGTTTTCCCAATCCCTTGAGTCTTCGTAAACTTCATAAAGCATCCTTTTTGCCATTGTGTTTTTTGGATCTATTGATAGGGCGTCTTTGAAGTATTTTTTGGCTCTATCGTAAAGTCCTGCTTTTCTGTAATCTATACCTACATTTAGGTATATCTCAAGTTTTTTTTCTTTGCTTAGATTTGACTTTGCAAGAAGGCTTTTGTGTATGATAAGTGCTCTGTTTATCTCACCTTTCTTTCTGAATAGGTTTCCTATGCTTATATAGATGTCTATCATGTCTGGGTCAAGTTTAGCGGTAGTGGTTAGCTCTTGGATGGCTTTGTCGGTTTCATCTTCTATGATGTAGTTTATACCCTTTATATAGCTTTCAAGCTTCTTCTTGTCTATATTCTCTTTTTTTTGTTTAGTTATTGATGCTATATAAACTACAAGTCCGCCAAGAAAGAATCCTACTATAAAAAGTGCTATCTGGCTGTGTATAATCGTGTTTAACAGTTGGTCAACATTTACAGACATATCACTCTTCTTTTGTTATTGTTAGTTGTCTAAGCTGTGCTATCTCTTCTTTTAGGGCTTTTATCTCTCTCTCTTTGTTTTTTAGGTTTCTTTTTAGGCTAAGCTCGTCTATGAACATAAAAAACCATCCTATAAAGATGCCTATAAATATGGAGATGAACATAACAAGCCACAGCGGCACATTCTCAAACCTTACACCCAAATAACTGACATTAACTGTTTGGTTGTTATAAATAATAAAGATACCAAACACGGCCAGAACTAAAATTACAGAGATAACCCTTATTACAGTCATTGTAAAGCTCCTTTGAGTTTTTTATATGTCTCTTTTAAAGATTCTGAGACGACTTTGGTATCGGCTAATATTGGCATGAAATTTGTATCACCGTTCCATCTTGGAACTATGTGTATGTGTATATGGTCATCTATGCCTGCACCTGCAGATCTTCCCAGATTCATCCCAACATTAAAGCCATCAGGATTCATTACCTTTTTTAGTATCTCTATGCATTTATTTGTTAGCTTAAACATATCTAACTGCTCTTCTTCTTTTAGCTCTGTTGGACTGCTAATATGCCTGTTTGGCACAACCATTAAGTGTCCTGCGTTATAGGGATAAAGATTCATTATGATAAATGAGTGCTTTGACCTAAAAAGAACAAGTCTATCTTCGTCGTTGTCTGATTTAAAGGCATTACAAAAAACGCACCCATCTTCTTTTTTGTCCGATAAGATGTATCCTATACGCCAAGGAGCCCACAATTTATCCATTTCTCTCACCTTTAAAACTTTCTTTTATCTATTACCCTTTTTGCCTTGCCTTCGCTTCTTTGGATTGAGTTTGGTTCAACAAGCTTTACATCTACATCTATGCCGAGAGTAGTTTTTAGTTCAGCATTTATCTTATCCAAAAGCTGTTTCTGTTTTTTCATCTCATCAAAGAATAGATTTGCGTTTGCTTCTACCATTACCGTTATCGTATCAAGGTTGTTAACCCTGTCAACGATTATCTGGTAATGTGGTGATATGCCTTCTATGTTAAATAGCACTTCTTCTATCTGACTTGGGAAGATGTTGACGCCTCTTACGATTAGCATATCGTCAGTTCTGCCGATTGGTTTGTCCATTCGTGCAAAGCTTCTGCCACAGCTGCACGGATCTTTTGTTATTTTTGTTATGTCTCTGGTTCTGTATCTAAATACAGGTAATGCTTCCTTTGTTAATGTGGTTATGACAAGTTCTCCATATTCTCCTTCTTTGGCTGGTTTGCCTGTTTCTGGATTTATTATCTCTGCGATAAAGTGATCTTCGGCTATGTGCATACCGTTTTGAGCTTCGCACTCGCCTGCGACACCAGGTCCTATTATCTCACTTAATCCATAGTTGTCGTAAGCCTTTATGCCTAAACCTTCTTCTATCTTTTTGCGCATCTGTTCGCTCCACGGTTCAGCACCGAACATGCCGATGCGCAGCTTGAGGTCTTTTTTGGGTTCTACTCCCAAGCTTTTTGCGACTTCTGCTATGTATAAGGCATAGCTTGGTGTGCAGACAAGCACTGTTGCGCCATAGTCCTGCATTATCATAACCTGTCTTTTTGTGTTTCCACTTGATGCAGGTATAATGGCTGCACCAATCTTTTCAAGTCCATAATGAAGACCAAAACCACCGGTAAATAAACCATATCCAAAGGCTATCTGCACGACATCTTCATCGGTTACGCCGGCTGCTTTGGCTATTCTTGCAACCAAATTACTCCAGGTCTCTATATCCTTTCTTGTGTAAGCAACGACTGTTGGCTTTCCTGTTGTGCCGCTTGATGAGTGAATTCTTACTATCTCTTTCATCGGACGGGCCAAAAGTCCAAATGGATAATTATCTCTAAAATCTGTCTTCGTTGTAAATGGTAGTTTTCTTATATCTTCTATTGATTGTATAGATTCTTTTGTTATGCCTGCTTCTTCAAACTTTTTTCTGTAAAACGGCACATTGTTGTAAGCGTATTCTATCTTTTCCCTTAAAAGTTCTACTTGTAAGTTTTCTATGCTTTTTCTATCCATTGTTTCTTTATCTTTTTCCCAGAACATTGCTCCCCCTAAATCCTTTTGAAGTAATCTTCGTCTAATAATTCTGCGCCTGCTTTTAAAAGTTTGCTGATGGCTTCATCTATCTCTTCAAACTTAAACAGCATCACCGCTTTGTTGTCTAAATTGTTTACGAATGTATACATGTATTCTATGTTTAAGTCTAAATCGCTTATCAGTTTTAATAGTTCGCTTAACCCACCAACTTTATCGCTTATGGCTACAGCTATTACAGGATTTGTTTTTACGATAAAGTTTGCTTCCTGCAATGCTTCAAAGGCTTCTGTGGGTTTGTCAACCACGAATCTTAAAATCCCAAAGTCCATTGTGTCTGCAAGACTCATCGCCCTTATATTTACGCCTGCTTCCTTTAATACCCGTGTCGTGTTATAAAATCTGCCTTTTTTATTCTCTATAAAAACACTTATCTGTGTTATCTTGTACTTTGAGACATCCATGACTTCCTCCTTCTAAAGCATCTCATTCCTTGAGTATAACCATTAAAGCCAAACAATCAATAATTTTTTGGTTATTACTTGAAAAAAATGGGTAATTGTGTATATACTTGGTAAAATTTACGGTAAGGGGGTAGGTATGGCTATAAATGTTGCTATCAATGGTTTTGGAAGAATAGGGAGAGCTTTCTTTAGAACGGCAATAGGTTATGACGATATAAATATAGTTGCCATAAACGATTTGACGGATGCTTATACCCTTGCGCATCTTTTAAAGTATGATTCGGTTCATGGTGTTTTAAAAGAACACAAGATAAGTTCAGAAAACGACGAGATTATTTTCGATGGCAAAAGAATAAGGGTTTATGCAGAGACAGACCCTTCTAAGCTGCCATGGAAGGATATTGGCGTTGATTTGGTTATAGAATCAACTGGTAGGTTTAGAAGCAAAGATAAGGCTGGGCTTCATCTTGAAGCTGGAGCAAAAAAGGTTGTAATAAGCGCACCAGCTAAAGGTGGGGATGTGCCAACCGTTGTTCTTGGTGTTAATGATGAAGGTTTTGACTTTAAAAATAACAACATAATCTCAAATGCATCATGCACGACAAACTGCGTTGCGCCGATAGCTAAGATTTTGCACGATAATTTCAATATTATTCATGGCTTTATGACGACTGTTCATTCATACACAAACGACCAGAGGATTTTGGATTTGCCGCATAGCGACTTAAGGAGAGCCCGTGCAGCAGCAGAAAACATCATACCTACAACGACGGGCGCTGCAATAGCTGTTGGTCTTGTTGTTCCGTCTTTGAAAGGCAAGCTTGATGGAATATCCATTAGGGTTCCAACTTCAAATGTCTCTGTAGTGGACCTTGTCGTTGAAGTTGAGAAGAAGACGACGCCTGAAGAGGTAAATGAAGCTGTTAAAAAGGCATCCCAGACAAGTATGAAGGGTATAGTTGAATACATTACTGATCCTGTTGTCTCAAAGGATTTAAACGGCAACCCACATTCAAGTATATTTGATAGCCTTGAGACTATGGTGATTGATGGCACACTGATTAAAGTGCTTTCATGGTATGACAATGAATGGGGATACTCTTCAAGGCTTAGAGACCTTGTTTTAAGGATAGCAAAAGAGGGGTTCTAAAAAATGAAAATCATAAACGAGATAGATATATCAGGCAAAAGGGTTTTTATACGATGCGACTTTAATGTGCCAATGGATGAGAATGGCAACATAACAGACGATAGTCGTATAAAGGCTGCCTTGCCTACAATTCAATATGCTATTGACAATAAGGCAAAGGTTATACTTGCAAGCCATCTTGGAAGGCCAAAGGGTAAAAGAAACCCTAAATATTCGCTAAAGCCTGTAGCAAAAAGGCTTGCAACAATATTGGGTAAGCCTGTTTTGTTTATTGAGGATTTTGAAGATCCAGAAGAGAGAGCAAAGCTTGAAAATTTAAAAGACGGTGATGTTGCACTTCTTGAGAATTTGAGATTTTGGGAAGGTGAGGAGAAAAACTCCAAAGAATTTGCCTTAAAACTCAAAGAGTTGTTCGATGTTTATGTGAATGATGCCTTTGGCGTTTGCCATAGGAAGCATGCATCTGTCTATGCTTTGGCTGAAGTTGCCGATATAGCTGTAGCAGGTTTTCTGCTTAAAAAAGAGCTTGAGTATTTCGATAAGATATTTACGATAGAAGATAAGCCGTTTGTTGCTGTTATCGGTGGTGCAAAGATTTCGGGTAAGCTGGATTGCCTGCTTAACCTTTTGAATAAGGCAGATAAGATTATAATAGGTGGTGCTCAAGCCTTTACATTCTTAAGGGCTTTAGGTTATAAAACTGGCAACAGTCTTGTTGAAGAAGAGTTGATTGATGAAGCCGAAAGGGTGATGAATGAAGCAAGAAGAAAAGGCGTAAAACTGTATCTGCCTGTTGACTTTGTCTGTTCGACTTCACCAGACGATGAGAGTGGCTTTGTAATAAAACCGTATCAGGAGATACCAAAAGGCATGATGGGTCTTGATATAGGTCCTGCATCGATTGAATTGTTTAAAGAAGTGTTATCAGATGCGAAGGTCGTGGTCTGGAATGGACCTATGGGCGTTTTTGAAGTTAAAGCATTTGCGCATGGAACAAACAGGATAGCCCAAATCATAGGAAGTTTAAATGCATTGAAGGTAGTTGGCGGTGGTGATACGGCAGATGCCGTTGAAAGAGCTGGTGAAAGTGGTAATATGAGCTATATCTCAACAGGTGGTGGAGCATCTCTAAAGCTGCTTGAAGGTAAGACTCTGCCAGCTGTGGAAGTGTTGGAGAAGAAACAATGAGAAGGAATATAGTAGCTGCAAATTGGAAGATGCACTTCGATATGGAAAAGGCTATCAAAGTTGCACAAGAGATGGTGGAAAAAGTTAGGTCTGACTCAGAGATTATTGTCTGTCCGTCTTTTGTGTTTTTGGATAGATTGAGTAAGGTATTTTCAAATTCGCAGATAAGACTTGGCGCTCAAAATATGTGTTTTAAGGAAGAAGGAGCGTTTACAGGAGAAGTCTCACCTATAATGATTAAAAGCGTTGGCTGTGAATATGTGATTTTGGGTCATTCAGAAAGAAGGCATATATTTGGTGAAAACGATGTTGATATACACAAAAAGGTTGTAAGTGCCATAGAACATGAGCTTAAACCAATTGTCTGCGTTGGTGAGACATTAAGCCAGAGAAATGATGGGAAGGCTTTTGATATAGTCGAAAGGCAGATTGTTTCTGCTTTGGATGGTATTGATTTAGATAAGGTTGTTGTAGCTTATGAGCCTGTATGGGCTATAGGCACTGGTGTTGCAGCAGATAAAGAGACAATAACGCAGATGCATAAATTTATAAGGGAGATAGTCGGTGATGTTGCTATACTTTACGGTGGCAGCGTGAAGGATACAAATGCAAAGGAACTTGCAGAGATTGAAGATGTTGATGGGTTTTTGGTTGGTTCTGCAAGTCTCGATGCTGAGAAGTTTGCAAAGATAGCAGAAGAGTTTGACAAAGTAAAAGGAGGGAAATAGATGCTTTCATTTCTTATTGTGTTGCAGGTGATTCTGGGCTTTGTGCTTGTGGGTATGATTCTTATTCAGAAGGGTAAAGGTGCTGAGATGGGCGTATCTTTTGGCGCTGGTGCGGCAGATGCCATGTTTGGACCAACAGGTGCCATGAGCCTGCTTGCAAAAATCACCTGGGTTGTGGCGTTTCTGTTTATGCTTAATTCGATAAGCATATCCTATATTATCTATAAGTCCAATACCTCTTCGATGGTTCCTTCAACACCTACGACACAGACACAAGCTCCAAGTTTGCCATCATCGGCAAAGCCTATAACCAAGTAGATGAGAAGTGTTTTACTCTTAATTGTTTTTGTTTTTTTAACTGAGGTCTCTTTAGCCAAAACCATATACTTCTCTTTGGGTGCAAACCCTAAGCGTTTTATACCGTTTCTGGCTGTTGATTCATCCAGTGCAGAGATATCATCCTATATATTCAATGGGCTTTTAAAATTAGATAAAGATATGCATATTGTTGGTGATTTGGCTAAAAGTTATGAGATTAAAGATGGCGGCAGAAAGATTGTGTTTCATCTAAGGCATAATGTTTTCTGGCAGGATGGTGTGCCTTTTGAAGCAAAAGATGTGATATTCACATACAAACTTATTACCAATCCCAATACGCCAACGCCGTATGCAGGCAAATATAAGCTTATAAAAAACATTTATGCACCCGATAAATATACCGTTGTGGTCGAATATCCCTATCCATTCAAGCCTGCTTTATATTCTTGGATGATGGGTATAGTTCCAGAACATCTGCTTAAAAGTGCAAAAAACATTGCAACGGCTGATTTTAACAGAAAACCATTAGGAACAGGTCCATATATTCTAAAGGATTGGAAAGATGGCCAGTATATAAAGCTTGATGCCTTTGATAAGTATTTTATCCACAAGCCATATATTCAGAATATCGTGTACAGAATAATACCAGATCCTACAACGGCATTGCTTGAACTTGAAAATGGCGGACTTGATATGCTCTCTTTAACGCCGCTTCAGTATGAATATGAATTTAAAGGCAAGCCGTTTGCAAAAAGGTATAAGGTCTATTTTGAACCGTCGAGTGCATATACCTATTTGGGATTTAATTTAAAGGATAGGCTTTTTAGGGATGTTCGCATCAGGAAGGCTATCTGTATGGCAATAAATAGAGAAGAGATAAAAAAAGCAATTCTCTTTGGCTTTGGCAGGGTCGCAGATAGTATATATCCGCAGAATTCAGCTTATTTTTATCCAAAAACCGTGTGTCATTATGATCCAGAAGGTGCGTTGAAATTGTTAAAAGAAGCTGGTTGGCATAAAGGAAGAGACGGTTTTCTATACAAGAATGGACATAGATTCTCCTTTACTCTCTACACAAATGAAGGAAATAACGAAAGAAAGTATGCTGCGATTATGATTCAGGAATATCTGCGTCGCATAGGCATAGAGATGAAGATAAGAATCCTTGAGTGGCAGGCGTTCTTAAACTTTGTAAACGAGAGACATTTTGATGCTGTGATTTTGGGCTGGCAACTTGGCGCAGACCCGGATATGTATTCAATCTGGCATTCAAAAAGCGATTTTAAGGGTGGTTTTAATTTTGTCGGCTTTAGAGATAAGAAGGTTGATAAATTGATTGAGCTTGCAAGAAGGACATTTGATAAAAAGGTTTCACAAAAAATTTATAAAAAGATAAACGATTTAATTGTACATCAGTATCCGTATATTTTTCTATACTATCCAACTTCAATTATTGCGGTAAACAGAAATATTAAAGGCATTAAACCTGCTAAAGCAGGCATCACTTACAACATTATCGATTGGAGATATTAAAACTCCTCTGGCAGACTCATCGCTTTAACAGGGCAAACCTTTACACAGTATCCGCAAGCTATACATCTATCCTTGTAAAGTTCTACTCTCATTGTTTTTCTATCTTCTATTGTTAAGGCGTCTGTGGGACAGACTGCAACACAGAAGCCGCAGTGATAGCACTTCTCTTCGTCTCTTTGAATGCTCTCTTCGACAAAACTTATAGAGACGCTGTTTTTTCTTAGATAATCTATGCCTTTGAAGAAGTCTTCTTCGCTGTTTGCTGATATCTCAAGGGTTAATATGCCTTCCCTTCGTGGAAATATGTTTGCCTTCATTATGTTGAATGTTAGGTCATACTTTTTGCATATATCAGATACCAACGGTTTATCTGCTATCTCTTTTGGGAACTTCAGGACTATCTTTTTTGAAAACATTTTGCCTCCTTTTTTAGCTGATAAGTTTTAAATCTCCCCAGATGCCTAATCTTTTATTCTTTATGAATAGACAGCCTATTACATTTTTGCTTTTTGCAAAGTCTATGGCTTTTTCTATGTCGTTTTCATTTTTTATTATGTTTGCTGCAGCCGTCGCCATCGCATCGGCAGATGCTGCACTTTTATCAACGATAACGGAAATGTCTGCTTTACCTTTGCTTAGGGATGGGCCTATCTTTGCACTTGATGCGCAGACGCCAAATGGCTGATCAGCTATATTTACGCTGAATGTTATGTAATCTTTGAAGAATTGGTTGTTTGTGTATATGCCTATCTTGGCAGGTTTCTTAAGTTTTAAAAACAGGTCGCCGCCGTTTTCAACGATGCACTCTTCGCACTGCTTTAGAATGAATCTTCCAATCTCTTCGGCTATAGCTCCAGCAACGGCAGCCATAGGCCCGACATTTGCCTTTTTTGATGCTTCAATCATAATATTTGCAATTTTTGGTGCTTTTTTATCTGTTTTTATGGGTTCTAAGGATGTTAGAAACTCTTTTCTTTTGGATATGTATGACTCAAGCTGGTCGATTAGCTTCTTTAAAAGCTCAAATATCTCAAATCTATTGTCGTTGCAGCTTTTTATAAATAGATTACTGTATTTGTATGATAATTCAAAGGCATTAAAGCCTTCTGTGTCGAATAAGTCCCTATAGATTCTTTTCATATCTTTTTAGATACTTTAAAGGTTCGTAATCCTTTGATTGCGGTAGAAGTTCGCTCGGTTTTGTTAAATAGAATTTTTTATCGTAAATCCACTGTTTTAAGGTTTCTGCTATCTTCATAGCACCCGAATAGCTCGACAGTGGTGATGCTGGAATTTTTTTACCCTTTACCGTTATGTATCCACTTTTTAGCTCTTTGTAATTTGTAAGGCCGTAATTGTTATCTATCTTTAATGGATAGTCATGTCCGTAATCAAAAATATAGGCGTCAATCTCTTCGTCGCTTACGGATGTAAAAAACGCCATCTCTTCGTTTAAGATGGGTATGGCAAGGCCAACTCCAATACTTAAAGAACATCCATATCCCAAAATTGATGCACCTTTTACAAAATCTGGACTCATCTGCTTCATATCGCCCATTACGGCTAATGCACCAGCACCTGTTTTTGGAATGCCCCTTTCGTTTCTCTCTTCGTCTGGATTATGCTGCGTGCCGTGCCAGATTACATAACCGATGCCACCGCCTAAGAATATACGGGTTCCTATGCCTACGGTTAGATAAAAAGGATCGTTCATTAATGGAGATAACTGTCCTGCTGATGAGTATGTCGCATTTGCCAGTTTTGGTTTTAGCACGCCCATATATGTATAAATTGTGTGGTCTGTTGAATTGACGGCAACAGAATAATTCTGATAGGCATTTCGCGGATTTAGAAGCGTTGCCTGTTTTAGATCGTTTATCGTTATCTCCATCTCTATCTGTTTTGCAGGATAACAGTCTGTGCCGTATCCTTCTGCGACAAGCTTAACCCTCTTGCCTGCAATTAAATCTTCTATTACATGACCGCCACCGTATTCAAACCTACCTGGATGAACGGCGTTTAGTGGGTCATCTTTTCTTGTTGATGTTGCACCCAAAAAACAGTCAACAGCAGCAACGGCACCGTATGCTTCAACATCATTTAGCCATACTTTGGCTGCCTTTATTTTTGGTGTTGTGTGTCCAAAGTTTATTAAGGCTCCGCTTGAGCACATGGTTCCAAAGGTGCCTGTCGTTACCACATCAACCTTTTTTGCTGCTTCTATTACGCCTTCTTTTCTTACAATATCTATCATCTCTTCTGCATTCACAATAACAGCTTCGCCGTTTTCTATCTTTTTGTTTATCTCGTCTATGGTTTTGTTTACTTTGAATATGCTCAAGGTTTGACCTCCTACTACTTTACTTGAAAAAACAAATACCATCAAAGGATTGTAAAGTCAATAAGATGTGCTTAAACGATTGAAAAATGGATTTTATAGGTATAATATTGCCAAAAAAAAGGAGTGAAATTATGTCCATTAAGGAGAATGTCGAAAGGATTTTAAAAGAGATACCAAAAGGCGTAACGGTTGAAGCAGCAGCAAAAACTAAAACGGCAGAAGAGATAGAAGAAGCCATACAGGCAGGTATAACTATAATAGGTCAAAACTACATGAAAGACTTTAAGAATACATATTGGAATGTGCGTTCAAAGGCTGAATGGCACTTCATAGGCAGCTGCAAAACACAGAAGCACGACCTTTTAAAGCCAAAGTTTTTGCAGGTTATAGATATGATTGAGACGATAGATGATTATGAATTTGCAAAGGCTCTTAATGAGAAGCTTGTAAACTTAAATAAAACAATGCCTGTCTTGATTGAAGTAAATTCGGCTGAAGAATCACAAAAAAGCGGCATTATGCCTGATGATGTTATCGAATTTGCAAAAAGTATAGCAGGATTTGAGAATATAAAGATAGATGGTCTAATGACGATGGGTCCAGCTATTGAACCAGAAGGCTTAAGGAAGTATTTTAAACTAACAAAGGAGTTGTTTGATGAGCTAAAAAATGCTCTCGGTATTGAATTAAACACTCTCTCGATGGGTATGACTGATTCGTATAAGGTGGCTATAGAAGAAGGTGCAAACCTTGTCAGGATTGGCAGGGCTATATTTGGCAAGCGTATATACACTTGATTTTAGCTATATTTGGTAGTAGTCTTTCTCTTTAAGAAGGAGGTATCAAGATGAAAAAGGCTGTTTTGGTTGTTGATATGCTCAACGATTTTACGCTTGATGATGCGCCACTGAAGGTTGAAGAGAATAAAAAGATAATACCAAACATAAAAGAGCTAATAGAGAAAGAGAGAAAAAATTCTACACCAATAATTTATGTGTGTGATTCACACGCGCCAGATGATAGGGAATTTGAAATCTGGCCAAAGCACTGTGTAAAGGGAACAAAGGGTGCTCAAATAGTTGATGAGCTAAAACCAAAAGAATCCGACTTTGTTATTGAAAAGACAACATACGATGGTTTTTACAGAACAAATCTTGATGATTTGTTAAAGCAGTTGGGTGTTGACTATTTGATTATAACGGGATGTGTGATAAATATATGCATACACTATACTGCATCAAGCGCAGTGCTGAAAGGTTATCAGGTTGAGATACCGTTGAATTGCGTGTCTGCTTTGGATGAAGAATCAAGAAAGTGTGCCATAGCGCAGTTTAAAAATGTGCTCAATATAAAATTAACATAAAAGGAGAGACCGAATGTTTATAGCTGATGAAGACTTAATAAAACAGGGAAAGGTTACGGATGTTTATTTTGAGAGAGCTATTGAAGTAATAGAAGCGAAGAATTTAGATAAAACTGTAAAAGCAGAGATTAGCGTAAAAGGTTTACCGAAGGATTACTCATGGGCTGTGTTTTGTGGCCTTCAAGAGGTGCTTGAATTACTTGAAGATAGAGATGTAAATGTAAGGGCAATTCCAGAAGGAAGTATATTTAAAGAGAACGAACCAGTTATTGAGATAGAAGGCAAATACTCTACCTTTGCAGTGCTTGAGACGGCCATATTGGGCTTTTTATGTCAGGAATCTGGCGTTGCAACCAAAGCTGCAAGGGTGAGAAAGGCAGCAAAAGACAAAACAGTTCTATCGTTTGGCGCAAGAAGAATGCACCCAGCTGTTGCCATAGCGATAGAAAGGGCAGCATACATAGGCGGATGCGACGGCTTTTCAACTGTCGCTGCAGCAGAGAAATTGGGCTTAAAGGCATCTGGCACAATGCCACACTCTTTGGTTTTGCTTGTTGGTGATACGCTTGAAGCTGCAAAATACTTTGACGAAGTTGTTGATATAGATGTGCCAAGAATTGTTTTAATAGACACATTTGGCGATGAGAAGTTTGAGACTATAAGGGTTGCAGAAGCACTAAAGAAGAGGCTTGCAGGCGTTAGGCTTGATACACCATCATCAAGAAGAGGCAACATGAAAAAAATCCTTGAAGAGTTAAGATGGGAATTAAATGTAAGGGATTTGAAACACATTCAGCTATTTGTAAGTGGTGGATTGGATGAAAATAGCGTTGCAGAACTTGTTGATGTTGCAGATGGCTTTGGTGTTGGCACAAGCATAAGTTCGGCAACGACGATCGACTTTTCGCTTGATATAGTTGAGATTGAAGGTAAACCAATAGCAAAGAAGGGTAAAAATTCTGGTTCTAAAAGCCTTCTTAAGTGTGATAAATGTTTTAGAAGTAAAATCGTGCCATTTACCACGCAGTCTGAAGAGTGTGAATGCGGCGGAACTATGGAAGATGCACTTGAATATTACATAAGAAACGGCAAGCTTATCAGAGATTTTGAAGATGTATCGACGATAAGAAACAGATGCTTAAGGGAGTTAAGGCATGTATAAAATAATCGATACGCACTGCCATATCGATATGGAACAGTTTGATGAAGATAGGGATGAAGTGATAAAACGCTCTTCAGAAAACGGTGTAAAAGCGATTCTTGTTCCTGCAACTGTTGTTGAAGACTTTGAAAAAGAGAGACAATTAAGCGAAAAATATGAAATAATTTACTATATGGTTGGCATACATCCGCACGATGCAAAGACGGCCAATACAAGTGTGTATGATGAAGCTATAAAACATTTAAAAAACAAAAAGTGTGTCGGTGTTGGTGAGATAGGCCTTGACTATTACTATGAGCATTCGCCAAGAGATATACAAAAGGATGTGTTTGCTAACTTTATTGATCTTGCGATAGAGAATAATTATCCTGTTTCGATACACTGCAGAGATGCAGATGACGATCTTGTTGATATTTTAATCTCAAGAAAGGGTGTCAAAGGTGCAATCCACTGTTTCTCTGGCAGCGAGAAGCTTTTAAAACTTGGGCTTGATTTGGGTCTTTACTTCGGCATAGGCGGTGTTTTGACTTTCAAAAACTCTCATTTAAAAGATGTGATAAAGGATGTTCCGCTTGAATTTGTTATCTTTGAGACAGATGCGCCATTTCTTGCTCCAGTCCCAAAAAGAGGCAAACGAAACGAGCCCCTGTATATTGCCTATGTGATAGATAAAATGGCAGAAATTTTAAACATAGACGCAGAAAAGATAGCAGAGATAGGCTTTGAGAATGCCAAACAATTGTTTTCTTTGAAGGTGTGATTTATTTACTGATTTTACGCAAAAAGGAATATTAACCACTAATCGTTGAGTTTAGATTTAAGGACAATCAATCAGTAAGTTAAATCACTTTATTTTGGAAGCGAAGATACTTATCAAGCTAAATATGGCTGCTGCAAGCAAGTTGAAAAAGTTGGAATATATGCGGGATTTGTGTAATTGCAAAATCAGGTGATGGATAGTGTAAGATTTTAATTAAAGGAGGTATTTTTATGCTGAGAGACATAGAATGTGAATGTCAGATTGTTAAAAACTTTACACCATCTTGGTTTGCAAGTGTTATGGGAACAGGAATACTGGCTTTGACCAGCTTGCTCTATTCGCAATATATTCTTTTTCTGAAAAATGTAGCTTATGTTTTGTTCTACTTTAATATTATTCTTTTCTTTGTTCTATTGATACCATGGATTCTTAGGTGGATATTTTTTAGAGAAGAAGCGTTAAAAGATTTAAAGCATCCAATATTGTCAAATTTTTATGCTACGATAGCAATAGGCATGCTTGTTTTAGCGGCAGATTTTATTGTAATCGGAAAGAATATGAAAATCGGAGAGATTTTTTGGTTTATAGGAGCATTAGCTACGGTATTCTTTGGCACGCTAACGCCATATTTAATGTTTAAGGGTGAGCATGTTAAACTTGATCATATAAATCCAGCATGGTTTATTCCACCGGTCGGTTTAATTGTGATTCCTATTGCAGGAAGTTTAATTATTCCGCATGTTTCAGGGTCAGCTCAAGAATTTATAATACTCCTTAACTATTTTGGCTGGGGTTCAGGATTTTTTATATATCTTGCCCTGTTTGCCTTGGTGATATATCGTTTTATTCTTCACAAACCTCTACCAAACACACTTTCTCCGACTATATGGATAAACCTTGGACCTATTGGAGCAGGGACTGTTTCATTGGTTAACTTAATCAAAAACTCATCTTTTATAACAGCGAAAGAACCTTTCTTTGTGTTTGGATTTTTGTTCTGGGGATTTGGCATATGGTGGTTTATAATAGCTGTTGCAATGACTTTCTACTGCATAAAAAGATTGAGACTTCCCTATGCGATGTCTTGGTGGGCTTTTACATTTCCTCTTGGAGCATATGTGGCTGCAAGCCATACAATATCATCGCTGTTTGGAGTCCAACTAATAGATTATATTGGTTTTGCTTTGTATTGGCTTTTAGTTGTTTTCTGGCTGGTTACTTTTATAAAGACTTTTATAAATGCGTACCATGGAACACTGTTTAAGAATTGATCTAATTAAAGTTGAAAGGTGGTTGAAAAATATGACAAAAGCATAATGACGATAAAGCAAAGCCAAAAATGTTGCAAACCCACTTCTTAACTATTTTGCTATAAATTTTATAAATCATTTCCTATTTCTTACTTACAAGTATAGCCACCATCAATAACCAGTTCACTTCCAGTAACAAATTTCGATTCGTCAGATACAAGATAAAGAATGCCGTATGCTACATCTATTGGCTCTCCAATGTGTCCTATTGGATGTAAACTGTCAAGATGCTCTCTAAATCCAGGTTTTCCTTCTCCAAGTTTTTCAACTAACGGAGTCCAAATAAAACCAGGATGCACAGAGTTAACTCTTATATTGTCCTTTGCATATATTAATGCATCATTTTTAGTCATTAGTCTAACGGCACCTTTCGAAGCATGGTAAGCAGGAATATCTCCAGCTCCGATTAATCCGTAAATTGAAGAAAGATTTACAATGCTTCCACCGCCCGATTTTCGCATATAAGGGATTGCATGCTTGGTGCAGAAGAAAACCCCTTTTACATTTACATTCATAGTAGCATCCCATTCATCTTCTGTTAATTCGTGGGTTGGTTTGTCAACGCCTGCTATTCCAGCATTGTTCACAGTTGCATCAAGCCTTCCAAATTCTTTGAATACTTCAGCATAAACTTTCTCAACTTCTTTTTCGTTGGTTACATCAAGATGCCAAAATTTTGCTATACCACCAGACTTTGTGATCTCATCGGCTAACTCTTGCCCTTCTTTATCAAGAATATCAGTTATAGCAACCTTAGCACCTTCCTTTGCTAATAAAAGACATGTTTCACGCCCGATTCCTAATGC
>CAYTZD010000020.1:0-24164 GCA_964442345.1 uncultured Hippea sp.
ATAGGATGAAGTAAGGCTTTGCACTTCTCATTCAGTGATAGAAATGTTAAAATTAAAAAACATTATTAAGGGGGGAGAAAATGTCTAAAATAGCTTTAATAACGGGAGCTTCAAGTGGTATAGGTAAGGCAACAGCTGAAATATTGGCAAAGAATGGATACAATGTGATTGTCTCTGCACGGAGATTAGAAAGGCTTATCGAAATTCAGAAGCAACTTGAGAAAAAGTATAAGGTTGAAGTCTTGCCGTTAAGGCTTGATGTAAGGGATAAGGATGCCGTTGAAGATTATCTGACAAATCTGCCAGATGGTTGGAAAGAGATAGATGTTTTGGTAAATAATGCAGGCTTAAGCAAGGGTCTTGAGAAGCTTCAAGACGGCAAGATTGAAAATTGGGAAGTGATGATAGATACAAACATAAAAGGCTTACTTTATGTTACACGGGCAATACTGCCGTCAATGATAAAAAGAAACAGCGGCACGATAGTAAATATAGCATCGATTGCAGGCCATGAGACATATCCCGGCGGTAATGTGTATTGTGCAACAAAAGCGGCTGTTTTGCATTTGTCTAAGGCTTTAAGAATGGATTTGGTTGGAACAAACATAAGGGTTGTATCAATCGATCCGGGTATGGTCGAGACAGAATTCAGTATCGTCAGGTTTGATGGCGATAAAGAAAAAGCCGCAAAGGTTTATGAAGGCATAACGCCGTTGACTGCAGAAGATGTGGCAGAAGCTGTCTGGTTTGCTATCTCAAGGCCACCACATGTAACGGTTGAAGATATGGTGCTTATGCCAACGCAGCAGGCAAGTGTACTTCTTACTGTTAAAAACTATAAAAGGATTTAAAGCCTGTGCATAGCGTCTTTGAAGTATAAGAATGATGCGAATTTAAGGAAGCTTCCCACATTAAGCATACCCATATACTGTTTATCCTTTGCGTTGTTTACAACAGGTATGAAATCAACATCTATTTTTGATAGAAACTCAAACACATCAAGGCCGTTGGATTCAAGCGTTAAAAAGCTTGGATTGGAAGTCATAACATCCTTAACGCGTATGTTTGGACTGCCAAATTCTCCAATCAGACGAACATCCCTAAACGATAAAACGCCAATAAGCTTGCCATCTTCAACGACAGCAAAATAACTCGAAGAAGATTTCATCAAATCGAATATTATATCTTTAAGCACATCTTCCTTTTTGAGTGTTGGTATGTCTGAATCTATAAAGTTTGTTATTCTCATACCTTTTAACTCTTTGACATATCTTTCGTTGGTAATGTCAAAGCCCTTCTGCATTACAGATCGTGCATAGTGCATCTTCTCTTCAAGCAAGTGAGAGAAGTACATACTCATAACAGAGCCTATTATTAAAGGTAAAGTCATATAGTAGTTCTGGGAAAGTTCTGCAACGATAAGCGTTGACCTGAAAGGTGCAGACGATATACTTGCTGTGATTGACGCTGTGCCTATTAAGGCAACACTCAATGGATTGATAGATGGAATAAACTGATGCACAAAGCCGCCAATTGCATAACCTATGAAGGCACCACCAAATATTGAAGGAGCAAATATTCCACCAAACATACCGCTTGCAAAGGTTATAGCAAGTGCTGTAAGCTTTACCAATCCCAATATGAAGGCTTCTTTGTATGAGAAGTCAAAGTGAAACAGCATACTGACCTGCTTATATCCCAATGATGCAGCCGAAGGAAATAGAAATAGCAATAATCCAACAATAAATCCACCGATTAGTGCTTTAGAAAACCATGTAAACTTCATTTTCTTGAATGAGTCAGAAAAGAATTTAAAGGTTGATTCGAATACATATACCATAACGGCAAACAGAAAGCTAAAGAGTGGTATAAGAAGCAAAAGCGTGATGTTATATGATAGCTTGGGAACATAGAATGCTGGATAGTTGCCTAAGAATATCCTTGAGATTATCGTACCAACAGCAGAAGAGATAGAAAGCGGTATAATAACATCAAAGCTTAATCGTCCCAATATTATCTCAAGACCAAAAACAATGGCAGCAACAGGAGCATTAAATGTTGCAGCTAAAGCAGAAGAGACGCCACAGCTTACAAGTAGTGGTATGTTGGCACCTTCAATCTTTGTTAATCTTAAAAATAGCGATGTTAAGGAACCTCCCAGTTTGGCAATAGGACCTTCCCTGCCGACGGGTAAGCCAATTCCTATGTTAATGGCGGTTAAGACGACAACACCTATGCCTTTTTTGTAATCCAATCTGCCTTTTTTAAGAACGATTGAACGCGCAACAGAATCTATCGTTGGGTTTGTTGCATTCTTCATTATGGTCTTTATGATAAAGGTTGAGACTATGAATAATGCTGGTATGGTTACCATATAGGCTTCGTTTGTCTTTGATTCTGGAATAAGGCTAATAAGGTATGCTGATCCTTTTATCAATTCTCTCATTAATATGGCAGAAAATCCACCAATTATGCCTATAAAGGTAGGTATTACAAATAGCTTTAAGAAGTTTTTCATTTACTCTTTATGGGTTTTAATTTTAAAATAAGACCACCTGTAAACTGACCAATAAAATAGGCAGATACAATAATCGGAAATGTATATAAAGCAAAACCCAATCCACTAAGCAGGCGGATAGCTATAACAAACGGTATAGGAGCATGAACAAATATAAACCAATTCCTTGAAAATTTTTCACTTTTTGCTCTGAAATAGCCAAACGGTATATTTAGAAGAAACACCGCAAGTGCAACTTCAGGTAGTGTCATGGCTTTATCTCCTTTGATAGTTTTATCTTGTTTAGCTTTATTCTCAATCGTTTTGAGTTATCCATAAAGATAAAATCAACGGGAATATTTATCTGTTCTATGCTTTTACACCTTAAGATGATGATTTTTTCGTGCGTGCTGTTGCATAGGTTTGTAAAGTTTTTTGTTATATAGATTATTAGCTTTTTATACTGACTTAAATCGGTATTGCCTATTTTAAGGGTTTTGTACTCCTTCGATGTCTGATAATCCTTGACAATCACATCATCTTTTCTTACATAAATTCCCACGACAGAAAATCCCAGGCTGTTTATCACATCAACCCTTAGGTTAGAACCGTTTAAACTAAAGAATCCTTCGAATGTTTTACCTTCAAAATTGGCGTTAAAGGTTCCGTTTATTAGATACTTTTTTTCAGGTAGTGGCCTAAAGGTTGTGCATGCGCTAAGAAAAATTAGCAAAAAAATCACAAATAGCTTTTTTGATTTCATCTCTTCTTACCCTTTTGTGTTTTATGTAATCAACCGATTCTATAAACCATTTTCCGTAAGGTTTTTTTATGATTCTGTTGTCAAGCACCACGATAACGCCTTTGTCGTTTTCATCCCTTATTAATCTTCCTATACCCTGTTTGAATTTTAATATAGCTTTAGGCAGTGAGTATTCAAAAAATGCGTCCCTACCTTCTTTTTTGAATAGCTCAAACCGTGCTTTTTCTATTGGTGTTGTTGGCACTTCAAAGGGTAATCTAACAATAACAAGCACGGATAGTCCTTCTCCTTTTACATCAACACCTTCCCAGAAGCTACTTGTTGCAAATAGAAAACTTCTGCCTTTTTTAAATTTACTTAAAAGCTTAAAATTATCAAGTTCTCCCTGCTTTAGAGCAGAAAAACCATTATCTTTAATTCTCTCTTTTGCGTGATTATAGACATCATTTAGCATTTTATATGATGTAAACAGGATTAATGCACCCTTGTTGCCTTCTAATGCTTCTGATATATCCACTATTGCATCTGCTGCAGCTTTTGAGAAATCTCTGTTTTCTACATTTAACATATCTTCGACTGTAAACATTCTGCAGTTGTTCTTATAATCAAACGATGTCTTTGCGATAAAACCTTCTGCCTGTTCAATCCCGACGCTTTTTTTGAAGAAGTCAAATGTGTTGTTTACCGTCAATGTTGCAGATACAAATAGAATAGATGAAAGTTCTGAATAGACGAATTCTTCAAGTGCTTTATCTATATAAATAGGCGTGATATTAAAATGGATAGATTGATTAAATCGTTTTATCCAGAATATGTTTGACTCTTCTTCTTCGATATTCAAGAATCTCTCCAGAAGGTCTCTGTTTTCGTAGATAGCCGTGTATATAGATTTAATATCCACCGCTTCGCTTTCGTTTAAATTTGCGCTAAATTCTTTAAGTGTTATTAAAAATCCATCAATAATGTCCAGTGTTAGAATTATATCTTCTTTAAAATCTTTGATGTTGTTTTTGTCTATCTTTGTCTCTTTCTCTACTTTTTCTGCTATTTTTCTAAACAGAGTTTCAAGATTCTTTCTTGTCTCTTCTGTGTCTCTTTTAATAGAGTTATCTTCAAATTTTGCAAGAAGTCCGCTTTCCTTTCTCTTTTTTCTTATATAAAGCATGTTTAAAAGAGAGATTATCTCATTACTGCTAACCGTTTGTGTATAGTAGTTTGTTGCGTTTTTCTCTATGTTGTGGGCTTCATCAAATATTATGGCGTCAAACTCTGGCAATATTTCTGCGTTTTTCATTATTGAATGAGAGAATACTATATGATGATTGGCAACTATTATGTCTGCCTGAGATAATCTTTTTCTTGCTCTATAGAAGAAACATCCCTTTTTGTAATAAGGACAGTTTTTGTGTGCGCATGATAGACTTAAGCTTGCAAATGCATTCCAGCCTTCTTCGGTTAAGTTTCTCTTTTGTGAGAAAAACTCGTTTTTTGAGCCTTCTTCTGCCTGTAAGATAAATTCCTTCAATTCTTTGTATGCGTCGTTTTCAAACAGAAATAGATTGCCTGAATTTATGGCATTTTCCACCTTTCTTTTGCATATATAGTTGTTTCTCCCAAGTGCTATCTCCACATTAAAATCTATAAATTTTTGAAGAAACGGGATATCCTTTAGAATAAGCTGTCTTTGTAAATTTATCGTATTTGTTGAGATTACAACCCTTTTGTTGTTCTCTTTTGCAAATAAAACGGCAGGGACAAGATACGATAGGCTTTTGCCTGTGCCTGTTGGTGCTTCTATCATACCTATTTTGCCATTCTTTAATGATTCATAGACAAAGTGCGCTATTTTTAATTGTTCTTCTCTCTTTTTAAAGCCTTCGTTTTTGTATATCTGTTCAAATATTCCATCAACACTTAAACTTTTGGCTGGCTTGCCGATAACTTCAAGGTTAAAAGATGAATCAGTAAAGATAACCCAATTCAACTTCTCTAAATTGTCTGCTGCTGTTTCCAATGCCGAAAATTTATTTTCATCGAATATAAGGATATCTCCTTCAATCTCTGTTGTTTCTTCTATTATATCAACGATATTACCGTTTATGGCTATCTTAAAAAACGACGGTTTTTTTGAAGATTTAAGTATCTCTTTGGAATGTTTGGTTAATTCCATTACCTTTCAAACTCAATCGGATAATCACCACTAAAACAGGCAAAGCAGAAGCCTTCTTCTCCTACGATGCTTTTTAAGCCTTCCAATGAGAGATAGGCAACAGAATCGGCTGTTGAGTATTTTCTTATCTCTTCAATTGTATGCGATGATGCTATAAGTTCTTTTTTTGTTGGCGTATCTATACCATAAAAACACGGCGAAATAACAGGTGGAGATGCTATCCTTAGGTGCACTTCCTTTGCGCCTGCGTTTCTTATCATTTTTACTATTCTTCGGCTGGTTGTCCCCCTTACGATTGAATCATCAATAACAACAACCCTTTTGCCGTTAAGCACATCTTTTGCTGGATTTAGTTTTAATCTTACGCCAAAGTTTCTGATTGATTGTGCAGGTTCTATAAATGTTCTGCCTACATAGTGGTTTCTGATAAGTCCAAAATCAAATTCAAGGCCGCTCTGTTTGGCAAATCCTAAAGCTGCAGGAACGCCAGAATCTGGTGTTGGTATTACAATATCAGCATCGACAGGAGACTCAATCGCCAAAACTTCGCCCATCTTTTTTCTTATTGAATAGACATACCTATTCCACAGAAGTGAATCTGGCCTTGCAAAATATATGTATTCAAATACGCATTTGTGCTCTTTTTGGTTTTTAAATGGTTTGTAAGAGTGAACACCATCTCTGTTTGCAACAACAATCTCGCCTGGTTCGATGTCTCTAATGTATTCTGCACCTATTAAATCAAATGCGCATGTCTCACTTGCAAAGATTACGGCATCGTCTAATTTGCCCATAACAAGTGGTCTAAATCCCCACGGGTCTCTTACTGCGTATAATTCATCTTCTCTCATTATAACCAAGCTGAAGGCACCTTTTATCACAGATAGCGCTTCGACAAGTCTCTCAAAGAAGCTTGTCTTGTTGCTGCGTGCTATTAAATGAATAATAACTTCTGTGTCTGAATTTGAATTGAATATGGCACCTTCACTTACCAGTCTGCGCTTTATACCATTTGCGTTAACCAGATTGCCGTTGTGTGCTATTGCTATATTGCCAAGATCAAAGTGCGCATGCAGTGGTTGAACATTGGCTATGGATTCATCGCCAAAGGTGGAATACCTGTTGTGTCCTATGGCTATCCTGCCCTTTAGGGATGAGATAACACCCTTTTTGTTGAAAATCTCGTTTACAAGCCCTTTGCCTTTGTGGACATAGAATGTGTCGCCATCTGTTGATATGATACCTGCGGCCTCCTGCCCCCTGTGTTGAAGGGCATGAAGGCCTAAATAGACATAATTTGCCGCTTCGCTTTTGTTAAAAATGCCAACAATACCACACATTAGCTTAACCCTAACACATCCTGCATAGAGTATAAACCAGGAACCTTATCAATTACCCACTTTGCTGCACGCAAAGCGCCGCGAGCAAATGTATCTCGAGAGCTTGCCTTGTGTGTAAGCTCAAGTCTTTCTCCCAAACCTGCAAAGATAACCGTGTGATCTCCAACCACATCACCACCGCGTAAGCTCATTATACCTATCTCTTTTGATTTTCTTTCACCTATCAACCCTTTTCTGCCGTAAACTGCGATATCTTCAAGCTTTTCGCCTAAGCCTTCTGCTGCAAACTCTGCCAGCTTCAAAGCCGTTCCGCTTGGCGCGTCTGCTTTAAATCTATGATGCATCTCAACTATCTCTATATCGTAATCCTCGCCAAGTTTCTCTGCTATATCCTTAACAAGCTTAAATAGGATATTAACACCAAGACTCATATTTGGAGAAAGCACAATTGGAACAATGGCAGCAAGTTTTTTTATCTCTTCTATCTGGTCGTGGTTTAAGCCTGTTGTTCCAATAACGATAGGCTTTTTGTTGTCTGCTGCAACCCTTACATGAGAAACTGTAGCAGAAGGTGCCGTGAAGTCTATAACAACTTCGCCGTCTTCTATCACTTTGGATAAGTCATCTACTATGGCTATGCCATTTGCAGAAGAACCACTTAAGATACCTGCATCCTGACCGATACTTGGAGAACCTTTTGCTTCAACGGCTCCAACAAGCTGCAACTCTTTGTCTTCTTCAATTAGTGCGCATATCCTTCTTCCCATCTTGCCAGCTGCACCACAAACTATTGTCCTTATCATCTCTCCCCCCTAAATAAGATTCATCTCTTTTAAAACTGTCTTTAATTTCTCCTTATTTGTATCAGACATCTTACACAACGGAAGCTTAAACTCTTCTTCTATTAAACCCATAAGGTATAAAGCCGTTTTTACAGGTATTGGATTTGTCTCATAGAACATGGCTTTGTGAAGTTTGTATAACTTATGATGAAGCTCTTTTGCTTCTTCAAGTTTGCCTTCAACGAATGCATCATACTGTCTTGCTACCAGTTCTGGGACAACATTTGAACTAACTGAGATTACACCTGTGCCGCCAACTGACATCATAGGTAGTGTCAAGAAGTCATCACCACTAATAACAGAGAAACCTTCTTTTGCACCTTCTATAATCTCGCTAACCTGATTTAAAGATCCACTTGCTTCCTTTATACCGACAATGTTATCTATCTCGGACAATCTTATAACCGTATCTGGCAATATGTTAACGGATGTTCTGCCAGGCACATTGTAAAGCACAAGTGGAACGCTTATAGCTTCTGCTACTGTTTTATAGTGCTGATATAAGCCTTCCTGTGTTGGTTTGTTGTAATATGGCGCAACCGAAAGAATAGCATCAGCGCCAGCAGATATTGCTATTTTTGCAAGTTCTATAACCTTCTTTGTGTTGTTTGTGCCAGCACCTGCTAAGATGGGAATCTTGCCTTTGCATTCGTCAACGGCAACGCCTATGGTTTTTTCGTATTCTTCCAGATCCATTGTTGCAGCTTCACCTGTTGTGCCGCAGGGAACAAGTCCATCTATTCCTGCGTCTATCTGTCTTCTAATAAGATTCCTGAATGCATCTTCGTCAAGCTTCCCCCCTTTAAACGGCGTTACGATTGCCGTCATAGCACCTTTTAGCTCAAACATGACACCCCCCTTTAATAATTCCATGCTTCTTCTATCATTGTGCCTATGTATGTAAGCAAAGCATCGCCTTCTAAGTAAACCTTCTTTATATTTGAACCATCAGCATATACATAAATCTTTAGTATTTTTCCACTTCTTGTTAATACGCTAACGGGAGATTCGCACTTGCCTTTAAGAATAGCTATTACTGCAGCTGCTGTTGCACCTGTGCCACAGGCTAAGGTTTCATCTTCAACACCTCTTTCATAAGTTCTGAGTTTTATTGTATTTTTATCAACGACTTCGGCAAAGTTTGCGTTTGTCCCTTCTGGCTTGAAATATTCGTGATACCTTGTTTTTGCACCAATCTCTTTAACATCTACAGTATCGACATTATCAACAAAATATACGACATGTGGAACGCCTGTATTTATAAAGCTTGCAGGCATCTCTATGCCATCAAGTTTAATCTCTTCTTTGTAGTCCTTTGGATTTGTAAGCTGAACCATTACCGTATTTAGGCCTGTAATTTGAGCTTCTATCACACCAGCCAATGTTGAAAACTTCATATTCAGTGGAGCTATGCCGTTTAGATATGCAAATCTTGCTGCGCATCTTGAGCCGTTGCCGCACATCTCCACTTCGCTTCCGTCGTTGTTGAAGAATCTCCACCTAAAGTCGTATGTATCGTCTTTCTCTATCAGGATAAGGCCATCTGCTCCGACGGATAGGCCTCTTTTACATACCTTTTGAACAAACTCTTCAATTGGTATCTCAACAAGATCTTCAACAATCTTTTCTCTGTTGTTTATGATGATAAAATCGTTCCCACTGCCGTTCATCTTAAAGAATGGAATCTTTTTCATATAGTCTCTCCCTTTATCAAATCTTCTAATGTTTCTCTTTTTCTTACCACCTTAAAGCTATCACCGTCAACCAGAACTTCTGCTGGTCTTGGACGAGAGTTATAATTGCTTGCCATCGTGAATCCATAAGCACCAGCGCTGAAAACGGCTATATAACCACCATTTGGCACATCTTCTATTCTGTAATCCCTGCCAAAGAAATCGCCTGTCTCACAGATTGGTCCAACAATATCGCAGACAATCTCTTCTCTGCCCTGTTTTGTCGTTGGTGCTATCTTATGATAAGCGTTGTATAAAGATGGCCTTAAAAGGTCGTTCATGCCAGCATCAACTATTAAGAACTTCTTATCGCCATTTGTCTTATGGTAAATTACCTTCGATACAAGTATGCCGCCATTGCCAACAAGGAATCTGCCTGGTTCAAAGACAAGTTTAACATCGAAATCCTTGAATGCTTCTTCAACCTGTTTTGCGTAATTATCTATTGATGGTTCTTTATCTTCTTCTTCGTTATAGACTATGCCAACGCCACCGCCGACATCGACAACCTTAAATTCAACACCCTTATCTGAAAGTGCCTTCATTAACTCGGCTATCTTTACAGAAGCATCGTAAATCGGCTTTGTATCCAGAAGCTGACTGCCTATGTGGAACTGAATACCGTAAATCTCTATATTTGGAAGTTCCTTTGCTTTTAAATATAAATCAAACGCTTCGTTGTGTGGCACACCAAATTTATTCTTTTTCAAACCCGTTGATATGTAGGGATGCGTTTTTGGGTCAACATCAGGGTTAACCCTTAAAGCTATCCTTGCCTTTTTTGATAATTTTTGAGCGACCCTATTTACAGCTTCAAGCTCATCTTCTGATTCGACATTTATCATCATTATGTCGTTCTCTATTGCGTATTCTATCTCATCATCACGCTTTGCAACACCACTGAATACGATTTTTTTAGGATCAACTTTAGCCTTTAGCGCTCTAAACAGTTCACCCTTTGAGACAATGTCTGCACCTGCTCCAAGCTTTGCGAAGACATTTATAACGGCTAAGTTGCTGTTTGCCTTAACGGCAAATGAGATGGTATGTTCTCTTGTAAATGCCTTGTCAAACTTGTTGAACTGCTCAACAAAATGTGCCTTTGAATAGATATAAAGCGGTGTTCCAACTTCCTTTGCTATCTCTTCAACCTTTACATTTTCAACATAAAGCTCGCCGTTTTTATAATGGAAAGCCATCTAATCCCCCTTGCAAATTTTTATAGTATTCTATTCAAATAACTGACAAAATGCAATACTTCCCTTCTGATACCTTTTACCTTTAGACCGCCTGATATCTGCATAATACAGCCAGGACATGCCGTTATCAAAACCTGCAAGTTGGCTTTTTTTATGGATTCAATCTTTTCATCAAGTAAACGCTTTGATATGTGTGGATGCATTATCGAATAGCTACCTGCAAAACCACAACACCTGTCGCTGTTTTCTATCTCGATATAGTTTGGTTCATTCTTTTTTAGAAAATCGTCAAGAATCTCTGATTTTTTAAGCCCCCTTTTTAGATGGCAGGGATGGTGATACCCTAACACTGCACCCAATCTTGAAGTCTTTATATTTTTGCTGTTTATTAGCTGAATGAAATAGGAAGATGCACAATCAACCTTATGCGATAATTCTAAAGCCTTTGGATTTTCCGTTAAAATTTTGTAATCCCGTTCTATCATGTGTGCGCAGTGTGGATCTAAGAAGAGAATCTTATCGCAATCAAGCGACAATAGATAATCTATGTTTATTTCTGCTGCCTTTTTGGCTGACTTCTTCTCACCGTTATACCATGCAGGTGCACCGCAGCAGGCACTCTGTTTTATCAGGTTTAACTCAACGCCCAATTTTTTGGCAACTTCCAAAGCATCCCTTCCAATATTTGGGTAAATAAAGTTGGTAGAACAACCAGCAAACAGACAAATCTTTGACTTCTTAGTTTTAACAGAGACATCAAACGAACTTGTAATGGCTGGTAAAGTTCTAAAGTTCAAACCCAAAGCTTCATCAATCTTTTTTATGCCTGTTTTAAACTCACTTCTGAAGGCAAAATGAGATACATATGCGCCAATCCTTAAAAGTTCGTATCTGTTTTCAAGGTGTTTTATTATTAAGCCTTTAATTCCTGGCGTGTTCTTGGTTAATTCTGCTTTGATTGAAAGTATCAGCTTTTGAAGGTTTATCTTTGATGAGCATATCTCATCGCATGCCATGCAGCCTATACACATGTTTGCATAATCCCTTAATCCTTCTTTCTCACCAACCATATAACTAAGCAAGATGCCGATAGGTCCTGCGTAGGATTTGCCTTTAAACAATTTGCCGCTTACTGTTGTATAAACTGGACAGGCATTCTGGCATGCACCGCACCTAATACAGTATAAAATCTCTTTGTAGAATTCGTTATTCTTGATTGAACTTCTGCCGTTATCAATCAGTATGATGTAAAATTTGCCGTAAGGTTTTCTTAATATGTCGATATAGCTTGTCGTTATCTGAGCCGTTGCAGCCTTTGGCAAAAGTTCAATAATCTTAAAAGCTTCTCTGTCTGTTTCAGTAATCTTATCGATGCCGACAAAACAGATAACCGTATCCTGTCTTATTACATTTTGTATGTTTCCTTCGTTGCTTAGGATAAAGAAACTGCCGCTTTCTGCGCTTGCAACATTTGCACCTATGATGCCGCAGTCTGCTTTTGAGAATGTCTCTCTTATCTTCTCTTTTGAGAAGTCAACCATCGCTTTTGCATCGTTTGGCAAATTCTCGTTGAATGTGCTATTTAAAAGCTGGTTTATCTTCTCTTTTGACATGTGGATTGCAGGTGCCGTCATATGCGTTGGTGGTTCGTTGTTTATCTGAACAAGCCATTCGCCTAAGTCTGTCTCATACACTTCAAAACCGTTTTTAGATAAAAACTCGTTTAGGTGTAGCTCTTCTGTTGTTAGGGATTTTGACTTTACAATGCTTTTTATCTGGTTATCTTTGAGTATTTTTTTAACGATTGATAAAGCTTCCTGTTTATTTTTTGCTATAAATACGCCGTCGCTGTTATCCTTTATTTTTTTAATAAATACTTCAAGGTTGCTATCTAAATTTTCTATGTTTTTTTCTTTAATTGTTCTTACTTGATCTTTTAACTCTTCTATGTCAAATAGCTTTTCTATTTTTTTTCTTTTTGAGAAGTAGTTTTCCCTTAATCTTAGAAGGGCTGTCTGAAGAAACCTATCTTCTGAAAAATCCCTTTCTTTTTCTTTTGAGATCACGCTCTTTTAACCCCCTTTTCTTTAGCTCCCTTGAGAATCTCCATCTGACGAACAGAACGGCAGCTGCAAGTCCAAAGGTTAACAATCCCAAGATTATCTCATCAAACAGGCTTACATGCGGTTGATAGCCCTTCCTTATGATTTCAGTTGCAAATGTTAGATTCATGGAAATTCCCAGTAATTCGGTATATTTAGCGGTTCTAAAGAGAATCTAACCCTTTTTATACTCATCTTAAAGCTAAATGTCCTTATTTCACTCTTTAATCTCGTATCGATAAGTGAAGCATAAACAAAGAATATCTTATCAAGGTATCTGTAGGAACCAACAATTATGTAATCGTAATTCTTCGGAAAACGGCTTATGGATAGTTTTTCTGTATCAAACCAGTCTGGAGATTGTAAGTATTCTGCATATGCCAAACAGTGCTTATTTATCGCTTTTGTTAGTTGATAGGCTAAAAATCTGCCGTTGCCATTGGCTTGAGATTCTCTATATTTTATAAAATCAACAACTGCCACCCTACCCTTTTGAACAAAGGGACAGATCTGAACTGCCATCTTGTTAATAAGTTCAACGGTTTTTGTTATGTTTTTTAGCTGATTTTGGGCATCGACATCTTCGCCGACATAAAACGGCTTTGTATTGACACAGGAATAGAGCAAAAATGATACAAGAATAAAAAACACAATCCTTCTCATACTTAGAAAATACAACTAAATGCACTTTGCAGTCAAGAAGTTTGCTTTAGTTAAACTTGAAGTTGCAGCATTAATGATGTAAAAATTGCCTGAATATGTTTTTGATGCTAAAGTTTTTAAAAAAGGATTTTTACGATAAGTGAGAGAAGGTTTTACTACAGGGACGGCTGCAACGGCTGCTGCTATAGGTGCTTTAATCTTTAAAAAAACGGGCAAGAAGGTAAAAAGTGTTAAGGTTTATTTACCTTCTGGCGACACTATTGAAATTGCTGTCTCGTTTGAAGGCAAAAAGTGTGTCGTTGTTAAGGATGCAGGAGACGACCCAGATATTACAGACGGCATAGAGATAGTAGCAGAGATAGAGATTTTAAAAGCTAAAAAGGGCGTTGAAGTTAAAGCTGGAAAGGGCATAGGTATCGTAAAAAAGAAGGGTCTTCAGGTTGAAGTGGGAAAGCCTGCAATAAACCCTGTGCCTATGAGAATGATAAAGTCAAATGTTGAAAGACTGCTTGAAGATGACGAATTTGCCATAGTTACAATTGAAGTGCCAAAGGGTGAAGAGATAGCAAAAAACACATTTAACGAGAGATTGGGCATAGTTGGCGGCATATCAATACTTGGAACAACAGGCATAGTAAAGCCGATGAGCCTTGATGCTTTAATAGCTTCGATAAAATGTGAACTTGATGTTGTTTTGGCTGAAGGTAAAGAATACTTCTTTCTTGTTCCCGGTAAAATTGGAGAAAGACACATAAAAAACATAAAGAGAGATGTTTCTGTCGTTCAGGTTAGTAATTACTTTAAGGATGTGTTTGATTATCTTAAAGAAAAGGGTGTAAAGAGATTTGGTATAGCCGGCCATCCCGGAAAGATTGCAAAGTTAGCTATGGGTTATTACAATACGCATTCAAAGTATTCTCCACAGGCTAACGGGTTTGTCTGTAATCTGCTGGGATTGAAAGAAAAATTTAATACGATTGAAGAGATATGCAAGATTTATAATCTCGACAGGGTGGCTTTGGCTGTTAAGGAAAGGGTTAAAAACGATTACGGATTTGATGTTGATGTGATTCTGTTTGATATGGAAGGAAACATTGTCGGAGAAGCATAAAAATATCTGGATTATATCTGCAGGTGCAGGAAATAAAGATTTTCTCACATATAGGGCGGTAAAGATAGCAAAAAAGATGGATATTCTTGCGGGCGATAAAAGGTTTAAATCGCTTTTTGAGCATAAAAACTATGTTGTATTGGATAGGTTTTTTGAAGATGTTGACAGGATAGCGCAGGATACAGTCTCGAAAGTAGGCTTTGTTGTCTCTGGTGATGCTGGCTTCTTCTCTTTGGCAGGGTATATTTACAAAAAATACAGAAAGAGAATCGTAGAAGTCGTGCCGGGTGTATCAAGTTTTCAGCTTGCCGCTTCAAGGCTTTTTGAGACATACGAAGATGCACAATTTATATCGTTTCATAAAGAGATGAAAAGGGATGTTAAGCTTGGCAAAAAGGCGTTTATTTTGTGTGGTAAGAACAAACCTTCTGATATTCTTCTGTTTTTGAAGGATAAGATAGTGGATTATGATGTTTTTATCTGTTATAATCTGGGTATGGAAAACGAACTTATAGTGAAAGTTGAAGATTATGGGAATATTAAAGACGATGGTCTTGCTATTATAATGCTGGTTAAGAAAGATGGGTAAGGTCTATTTTATTGGTGCGGGTCCTGGCGATATAGAACTTTTAACGATAAAGGCTGCAAAAATCTTAAAAAGAAGTGATGTTGTGATATATGCAGGCAGTCTTGTTAATGGAGATATTCTCTCTTTTGCAAAAGAAGATGCCAAGATTTTTGATTCGTCGTCTATGACTTTGAAAGAGATAATAGATGTGATGGTTGATGCTTGTAGGAATGGGTATGATGTTGCAAGACTTCATTCGGGAGACCCATCCATTTATGGAGCAATAGCCGAACAGATGAGAGAACTTGACAAAGCTGGCATTGAATATGAGATAATACCCGGCATAACATCGCTATTTGCGGCTGCAGCCAAGATGAAGATTCAGCTTACGGTGCCTGAAGTATCCCAAACCATCACCATAACGCGCCTTGAAGGAAGAACGAAGATGCCTGAAGATGAAAGTATTGATAAGATACTCTCACACGGTGGCACATTCTGTTTTTATCTATCTGTCGATAGGCTAAATGAGATAGTAGATGCCTGCATAAAGGCAGGTTTTGGCAAAGATACACCCGTTGCCGTTTGTTATAGGATTGGCTGGGAAGATGAAAAGATAATAAAAGGCAATTTAGCAGATATAACACAGAAGGCAAAAGAGATAAAAAGACAGGCTCTTGTGATTGTTGGCAAGGTTCTGGATAGGGATATTCCACATTACTCAAAGCTTTATGATGAAAACTTCTCTCATGGATACAGAAAAAACGGCAATAATAGCAATAAACGATAACTCTTTTTCTGTTGCTTTAAGTATATCTAAATTCCTTAATAATTGCGATCTGTATGTCAAAGATGGTGTTGCAATAGACAAAGATGTCCATACCTTTAATGATTTGAAAACTGTTTTTAAAAGTGTGTTTAATGGGTATAAAAGAATAGTAGCTGTTATGGCTTTGGGTATAGCAACAAGAATGATATCTGGTTTACCAAAAGATAAAAGAAAGGATCCTGCCATTGTGGTTGTCGATAGTGCTGGCAGATTTGCCATAAGCCTGCTTTCTGGCCACGAAGGTGGTGCAAATGATCTGGCTTTGGATGTTTGTTCTGCGGTAGGTGCTCAACCTGTTATAACGACCGCCACAGAATCTTTAAAAAGGTATGTGTTGGGTATAGGTTCAAGAAAAGGTCTAAAAAGCGAGACGATAGAGAAAGCAGTTGAAGAAGCATGCAAGATGTGTGGCATAGATGTAAGTCAGATCAGGTTGGCTGCAAGCTGCTGGCAAAAAAAAGGTGATATCTCTTTGCAAAAAGCTTTGGATAAACTTAAACTGAAGGCTGTTTTTTTGCCAAAGTATAGGTATTTAACGGATGTGTATTGTGTTGATGAGACAAAAGCCAAAAAGTATCTTGGTATAAAAAGTGTTGCAGAGATGTCTGCCTTGCTTGTATCGTTTAATCCTGAATTTATCTTAAGAAAAACAAACTTTAACGGTGTAAGTATAGCGATAGTGAAAGAGAATCTAAATGGGTAAGATTTTTGTTGTTGGTCTTGGATTGGGTGAGGAAAATATAAGCTTAAACGCCAAAAAAGCCATAGAAATCTCAGATGCAGTATGTGGATATGAGAGTTATATAAACAAGATAGAAAATATGCTTAAGAATAAAACAGTTTTTAAAAACGGCATGGGTGGTGAAGTTGAAAGGGTGAAAAAAGCCATCTCTTTTGCCAAGGAAGGATTAACGGTAGCTATAGTAAGTTCTGGTGATTCATCCGTTTATGGGATGGCTTCCCTTGTATATGAGCTTTCAGACCTTGAAGATATAGAAGTTGTGCCTGGCATTACGGCTGCAATAGCTGTAAGTGCAAGATTGGGTGCACCAATCTGCGAAGATTTTGTGGCTTTATCTTTATCTGATCTGCTTACGCCGTGGGATTTGATAAAAAAGAGAATTGATGCAATAAATTACGGTGACTTTGTGTGTGCTATCTACAATCCAAAAAGCAGAAAGAGAACAAAGCAGATAGAATATGCACTAAGTAAATTTCGCCTAAGGGGCAATCTTATCTGTGGTGCAGTAAAAAGATGCTGCAGCAATTCTGAAGAGATAAGAATCATGAGAATAGATGAGTTTGACTACGATTTTGTCGATATGAATACGACTGTTATTGTGGGAAATACAAAAACATACATAAAAAACGGCAAGATGATTACACCACGCGGCTATAATATCAATACTTAAAGAACTCAGGCTGCAGTATTAGGATATAGATATTCTTATCCTTAGCCGCTTCTATCTTGTTGTTTAGTCCACCTTCTTTGCCACTGTTTTTGCTTATTATGCAATCAATGCCGAACTCTTCAATAATTGCGATGTTGAACCTTTTTGAGAATGGACCTTCTAAAGCAATGATGTTTTTGGGATTTATGCCGAGTTCTCTTAAATGTTTTATGGATTCTTCGTATGGCAGGATGCGAAAGATAGAATTTTCAAAAAAATCTTTAAATAGATGGATGTGTCTTGAACCTATTGTAAAAAGAATCCTTTTGCAGTTGCACCTTAGAAAATCAAAAAGGTCATCTTTGGATGAGAAAAATAGCGCTTTTTCGTATTCATGAGAATTTTTTATCTCTCTTTTTCTGTTTTCGTATGCTATGTTTGTCTTTTTAGCTGCCTTTTGTGCTATCTTAGTTATGTTAAAAGCAAACGGATGCGTTGCATCTATTATCTTGGTTATCTTTCTCTCTTTTATAAATTCTACAAGGCTTTTTTCGTCGAAATTTGCCTTTATTGTGTTTGGAAACTCTTTTTTAAATGATTTGTATCCGTAATCCGTTGCAACGCTAATGATAAAGTTTTCTTTTAAACTTTTTGCTATCTTTTTGCTTTCAGTTGTGCCTGCAAGCAGAAGTATCATAGCTTCAAAATTGCCCTAAAGGCTGCTGCAGCCCACGGACTTCCACCCTTTGTTGAGAGATTTGTTATGTATTCAAGGTCTGTTTCTGTAAGCTTTTTCTTTGATTCGTATGCATCCACAAAACCAACGGGAAAGGCAATTATAAAGCTTTCTTTTAGCCTGCCTTCGTTGTGAAGCTGTATAATTTTAAGCAGCGCTGTGGGTGAATTGCCTATTACAAAGAATATCTTATCAAACATCTCGTTTGCAACTTCAATGGAGACTTCCGCTCTTGTTTTGTTTTCTCTTTTTGCCTTTTCTATCACTTCTTTGTTGTGAATAAAGCTGTAAAGCTTCAATCCAAACTTATTGGCGAATGCTTCCGTTATGCCGCTTACGACCATATTTACATCACAGACAACATTCCACTTCTCTTTTATTGATTTTTCTGCTGTCTCTGTAGCATTTTTTGAAAATACAATCTCTTCTGCTATGCTTAAATCTCCGCTTGCATGTATGATTCTTTTTACTATCTCTTTCTGTTTATCTGTAAAGCCATCTAAACAAGCCTTCTTCTCTATAATCTCAAAGCTTTTCTTTTCTATGGATAGACCCTTCATTTTCTTAAAACCGCAATGGATAGATAGGCTTCTTCAATTGTCTCGTTCTCGTTTAGATTGATAATCTTTTCTTCTTCTAAAAATAGATTCTTTCCAAGCCAGGCATCCTTTGGTTTGACTATCTCTACAATCTTACGAAGCTCATCAATTCTGTTGTTAATTTTCATTATAACGACGGTATCGAAAAATTCAAACAGTTTGACAATCTGTTCAACGCCCTTTTTCATCTCCACAACGGCAAGACTTTCACCTTTAAGTGTCAGTGGGATTTTTACCCTATCTGCAAGCGCAACAAATGAAGGAATGCCAGGTATTATCTCAAAATCAACTTCTAAGTTTTTTAGCCTTTCTGCTAAATAGTTGAATGTGCTATAGACTGATACATCGCCTATGGTGGTGTAGCTTACGGTTTTTCCATTATCCAATAAGCTTTTTATGAAAGCAGCTTGAGAATCGTAAGCTTCTTTAAGTTCGTCTTTGTCGTTTGTTGTTGGAAAAGAGAAGAAATGAATCTTGTCTTTGTCAACAAAATCTTTTATTACGCTAAAAGCCACGCTTCTTGAAGATTTTTTGGATTTTGGCACTATTACTATGTCGCTTTTTTTGAGTTTTTCTATAGCTTCAAGCGTTAAAAATTGCGGTTTACCTATCCCTACACCTATCACATAAAGCATCAAAAACACCTTCCTTTTTTAATATTTCTCCTATCACTATAATTGCAGGTGGTTTTATCAAGTCTATACATTCTTTATCTTTTAATTCAAAACAGATTATCTTTTCGTTTTCAAACCCAAGATTTTCACCTGCACACACAGGAGTCTTCTTATTCATCCCATATTTTATAAGATTGTCTGCTATCTTTTTGAAGTTTAAAACACCCATATATAAAACGATGGTCATATTTAATTTTACTATAGCTTCAAAGTCGTAATACTCTTCTATATCTGCTTTTGCACTGTGTCCTGTCATAAATATAACGCCTTTTGATGTATCCCTTGCCGTTAACGGTATTTGCAGGATTGAAGAAAACAGTGAAGCCGTCGTTATGCCTGGTATTATCTTTAATTCTGCGTTTAGTCTTCTTGCCACTTCTATCTCTTCAATAACCCTGCTAAAGAAGGCAGGATCGCCACCTTTAAGCCTTCCAACAGTTAGACCCTTTTTTAGGTTGTCTTCAATTAGTGAATTTATCAAAGACTGGTCTGTGTGATGCGCTTTGGCTCTTTTGCCAACATATATATTTTTGCCATTTGAGAATGAGAGTATCTTTTTATCTATAAGGTCATCGTATAAGACTATATCGCATTTTTTTAAGGCTTCTATGGATTCTAAGCTTAATAGCTTGTAATCCACTGGTGCCGATATTATAAATAGTTTTCCGCTCATCTTTTCTTTTTGCTCCAGTTGTAGAATATGTTGTTTAAGAAAACCACATCGTCAAAGGATACAGTGTTGCTTCTTAAAAATTTTGATTCGTCCACCTTTATAACAAGCATCTTGTAGTTTTTAAACATTACCCTTTTGTTTGGTGGTGTGGGATTTCTATTCATAGGACCCACTTCATAGATGTAAATATCGGGTTTTTTTAGAAGGATACTTTCTTCTTGGGCTCTTACGAACATCCTATTTTTATCTATTATGTTTATTCCGCCTGCTGTTTTGATAATATCGCTTACGATACATCGTTTACCTGCTAAAAGATACGGTGTTTGCATCACTTCAAATACGACCTTTGGCTTTTTATCTATTGTTTTTAGGTGCTTTATCTTATCTGTGAGACTGTTTATAAGTTCTTTGGCTTCTTCTTTTTTGTTGAACATCTCGCCGATAAGTTCTATCTCTTTTAATATCTCATTTAGCGTGTGCGGGTTGTATGTTAAGATTTTTGCCTTTTTTAGTTTTGGCAGGTTGAACTTTGTCCTGTTTCTAACAACTATCAGATCTGGTTTTAAAGAAAGCAGTATCTCTGTATTGACAGTTAAATGCGTGCCAACGACTGTTGCGTTTTTGAATAGCTTAACATTTCTTGTTTTTCCCACCACAACGCTGTCAAGTCCAAGTTTGTGAAATATGTCTGCAGCATCAGGGGCAAGCAGAACAACCCTTTCATACGCAAAAGAGAGATTAAAAGAAGACAAAACGATTATTGCAATTAATACTATCAATCTCGTATGCTTCATCTATCGTCTCCTTATCTAATTTACTTGGAATATTATCAAATATCACCCTACCCTTTTTTAATATTATTATTCTGTCAAAATAGGCTATTGCAAGATTGATGTCGTGAACAGAAGATATTACCGTTTTGTTTAGGCTTTTTAAGTATTCTGCCACGATTTTTGAATATTTAACATCTATGTAGGATAGTGGTTCATCAAACACCATAACCTTTGAATCTTGGTTGATGGTTTTTGCTATTAAAGCAAGCCTTTTTTGTCCGCCAGATAGGTTTTTGAATCGTTTTTCTGCTAAATGTTTTATCTTGAGTTTCTCAATTATCTCTTCTGTTTTTTTAATGTCTTCTTTGTCAAATAAGCCTTCTTTTGTAGGGTATCTACCAAGCAGAATAACCCTGAATGTGTCGCTATCAAGCGAAAAATCGCTAAATTGCGGCAGAAACGAGATGTATGATGCCCTTTTAAGTGGTTTTAGTTTTGATATCTCTTTTGAAAATACCCGTATGTTTGAATTTAGAAAACCTGCAATTGCAAGCAGAAGTGTTGTTTTTCCGCTGCCATTTTCTCCCAAGATAGCAACCTTCTCTTTCTCTTCTATGTTAAGTTTTTTTATATTTAAAGTAAAATTATCCCTTTTTATTAAAAGGTTTTCTATCTCAATTGCTCTCATACCAGCTACTTTTTTTCTGAAGCATCAGGTAAAAAAAGAATATCCCGCCAACTATTGAAGTTAAGATACCGATGGGTAGTTCTTCTTCTGGGATAATAACTCGCGATAATGTTTCACTTAAAAGCATAACCAAAGCCCCTATGATGATTGATAAAATGATGATGTTTTTTGATTCTTCTTTGCCAATAAACCGTGCAATGTGTGGCACTATCAAGCCGACAAACGGTATAATACCAGAAAAGCTTACAGCTAAGCCAACAAGCAAGGCAGAGATAAAGTAATTTATATTTCTGAATGTTTTTACATCTATTCCCATTGAAGTTGTGGTAAAGATGTCAAAGCCCATAATGTCAAGTTTTATTGAATTTTTTATGAAGAATATGGAACTCAAAACCAAAGCGATAAAGAGAAAAAGCGATTTTGTATATGTTGGATTAAAAAAGCCACCCATAAGCCAGAATACGACACTGCCGATACTCTCTTCGTAATAGTATTTCAAAAATCCTATAATCGCCGTTGCTACTATGTTTACAACTATACCAGCAAGTATCAATGTTGTATGTTTTAATGAATCACGCGCTAAGAATATCGCAAAGCTTATGCCTGCCACTGCAAATATGCTTGCAGCTATAGGGACAAACAGATAAGGCAAACCCAAACATATAATTAAAACGCCGCCTAACGCAGCCGTTGAAGCAGCACCTGTAGTAAACCCATCTGCAAGTGGATTTTTTAATATTATCTGAAGTATTGCACCTGATAGTCCCAGTATAGAACCGATGAAGGCTGCCTCTAAGGATAAAGGCAGCCTGTAATTTAGAAGTATTATCTTTTCTGTGTCGCTCATCTGAAGTATGTTTATGTTTACAGATCCTACTGCAACGCTGATTAAAAACGCTATAACCGTTAATACAGATAACAAAAAGTAGATTCTCATTTCAATTCTATACCATTATCCCTTGCCACATCCTTTATATGCTGAATGTAGATGTTTACCCATTTAGGATTTTCTCCAAGTCCGTGAATATAGCAGATAACCTTTATCCCTTCTTTTTCAAACGCCGTTTTCCAGGAATCTTCGTCTCCGCACATATCGTTATTTGCATGGTCTCCAGCAACAATCATTAATGGTTTAAGCAAAACCTTCTTAACATTTGCCTTTTTTACTGCTGATAGGACATCTTCTAAGGATGGGAAACCTTCAACTGTGCCAACAAAGATTTTATCCGTGTGATACATGCTTCTTAGTTCTTTTTGTAATTCTGCATATACGCCTGTTGAGTAATGCTCATTACCATGTCCCATATAAACCAAAGCAGCGCCTTTCTCTTTTGCTAATTCAACATCGTCTTTTAAGGCTTTTGCCGCTGTTTTTATATCTTCGTGATAGTCGTATTTCCAGACATTTCTACCAAGCGCAGGTCTGCCAATAACCAATTTTTTAAACGGCATATACTTTTTCTTCATTGTTTTTATTGAATTTAAACCGTTTACATAAGATGAAAGGTCTGTAAATTCTTCGCCATCGTAAATGTGGGTTGGTTGAACGATAATTGTTTTATATCCTTCATCCTGCAGGTCTGCTATTGTAGCAAGTGGTCCTTTAACATAGAGAAAATCCCTTAGTTTTGGGTCGTTTTCGAATTTTTTGTTGTGCTGTCTTTTGTGCCAAATGCTTCTTATGATGTTTGAAGTGAAGGTGAAGACAACCTTTTCGTGCGGAAAGGCTTTCTGCACGGCTTCTTTGATGTTCTCGATGTCAACAAAGCCCGTTGAATAGGTCGTTCCAAAGTCAGCAAGCACAATAGCCACCCTACCCTTTTGAGCTTTAGCAAAGCTCTGAAAGTGAATACCAAAAACCAAAACGAATGCAATAAGAAAACTTAGAAGAATTCTCATAAGGCACCTCCACAGAGATTTTTTAAAAACTTTTTTGAGAAAAGAAAATGAGCATAGCTTGCGATAGTTTTATTCTTTATAAGACCATCTTTGTGTGTTGAACCGTCTGTTAATTTTTTTAATTCAAAGTTGAACTTCTCGTTTGATTGTGCGTAATAGGAATAGTGAAATTCATGGCCAAAAACCGAATTGCACAAGAATTCTTTTGATAAGTCCTTAACCTTAACATAGCCAAGCGCTTTTCTTCTTTTGCCCATTTTTATTTTTACATCGAAGACTTTAGCCATTTTGTAAAATCTATCGTCTATGTATATACCTTCTGATAAAAGCATCATTCCGCCACATTCGGCTATTAACGGCTTGTTTGAGTTTGTGTATTCTTTAATACTTTCTAAGCTTTTTAAATTATTTGAGAGTTGCTGTGCGTATAATTCTGGATATCCACCGCCCAAATATACAAAATCTGCCTTGTCTATCGTTTCGTTTTTAAGTGGTGAGAAGAATTTTAAATTGTATCCTAAATTTTCAAGCTCTCTTAAGTTATTCTGATAGTAAAAGTTGAAGGCTTTATCGTAAGCGATAAGCGCCGTTTTGTTTTTTAGGGTTGTGGTATGTTTGATCTTGTATTCAAATTCAATCTCGGAAAGTTTTAGTATCTCGTCTATGTTTGTATGTTTGCTTATATGCTCTGCGATTTTTTCGTATTCTTCTTTTTTTAGCTCTTCTGCAACCTTAAGACCAAGATGTCTCGATTGCAGTGTTAGTTTTTTATCTTTTGGTATGACGCCCAATATCTCCAATGATGAGTGGTTTCTTATGGCATCCCTTACCAATCTTTCATGTATTGGACTTCCGATGTTATTTACGATAACGCCACTTATTTTTAACTTGCTTGCTAATTCTTCAAAACCCTTTGC
>CAYTZD010000021.1:0-22333 GCA_964442345.1 uncultured Hippea sp.
AAAAAATAAAGTGATTTTATAACTTCTTGACAAAACTCGTATTGATACCTATTATTTACCACGCAATTTAAAGAAAATAGGAGGGAAAAATGGCAGAGATCCAATTAACCCAGAGCAATTGGGAAGACGAAGTTTTAAACAGCGATGTTCCTGTTTTGGTTGACTTTTGGGCTCCGTGGTGTGGACCTTGTAGGATGGTTGCACCTGTTGTCGCAGAGATAGCAGAAGAGTACGCAGGTAAACTGAAAGTTGGTAAACTCAATACGGATGAAGAGCCAGAGATAGCCGTAAGATACGGAATAATGAGCATTCCAACACTTATGATTTTCAAAGATGGTGAAGTTGTCGATCAAATAATAGGAGCAGTGCCAAAGGAGTATATTACCGAGAAGCTGGAGCAGATCCTTTAGTAGCCGATCAGGAGGGAATTAATAAATGTACGATGTTGTAATAATAGGTGGTGGTCCTGCAGGGCTTGCCGCTGGAATCTATGCAGCAAGAGGTGGTCTAAAAACTGTTATCTGCGAAGAGAAGGTGTTTGGCGGCCAGATAGTTATGTCTTATGAAGTTGAAAACTATCCGGGCTTTCCAAAGGGTATCAGCGGAATGGATTTAATGGATAACTTTATTAAGCAGGCAGAAAAGTTTGGCGTTGAGATGAATTATGATGGCGTAAAAAGCATAGAAGATGAAGGTAAAACAAAAAATGTAATTCTATCAAACGGCACAAAACTTACAACAAAAACCATAATAATTGCAGCAGGAGCATCTCCAAATAAATTGAATTGCCCGGGAGAGAAGAAATTTACAGGAAAAGGTGTATCTTATTGCGCAACCTGCGATGGTGCATTCTTTAGAAATAGACCAGTTGCGGTTATAGGTGGTGGAGACTCTGCTTTGGAAGAGGCGCTTTATCTTGCAAATTTGGCAAGCAAGGTTTACATTATCCACAGAAGAGATCAGCTAAGGGCAGTTAAAATATTACAAGATAGGGCATTTGCAAACGAAAAAATAGAGTTTATCTTTAACCATGTGGTAAAAGAGATTCAAGGTGATAAGTTTGTAAATGGCATTCTTTTAGAAGATGTAAACACAAAAGAGTGCACAAGATTGCAGGTTGACGGTGTGTTTATATATGTAGGATTGACGCCAAACACAAAGTTTGTTGAAGATTTGATAAAGCTTGACGAAGAAGGTTATATCATAACAAACGAGAGAATGGAGACTAATGTGGCAGGTATTTTTGCAGCAGGAGACATAAGGGTTACGCCATTAAGACAGGTTTTAACTGCTGCAGCAGATGGGGCGATAGCCGCAAACTGTGCGCAGAAATATATAGAGATGAACTGCTAATGTCTTTTAAAAGCAAAACTCAAAATCCACAGAGCAACAAAGAATAGAACTATCGTAGCGCCAGCGGGTGTATTTAAAAGATAAGATAGATATACACCCGCTACTATGCTTATGATAGAAGATACAACTCCAACAGCCAACACGCCTTTATAATTTTTAGAGATGTTTAAACCCACAAGCGTTGGCAAAACCAAGAAGGCATTTACCAGAATAATACCTATAAGCTTAATGGAGAAAACTATAACAACAGACAAAACAGCCCAGAAGGTATAATACAGAATATCTGTTTTTATACCGTTTATCTTTGCAAGTTCTTCATTGTAGGTTATGAGATTTAAGTGGTCAAAAAAGAACCAGACAAAGCCGCTACCTATCAGAAAGACAAAAAAGACAGCCCAAAGGTCAGAAGATGCAACAGCCAAAATATCGCCAAACAGGATGCCCATGATTCCTGCGTAATACTCCTTTGAGATACTTAGGATAAAGATACCAAAAGCCATAGAAAATACAAATATCACATCTATTATACTATCTTCAGAGAATCCACCCTTTTTAAACATAAACCCTATAAATAGAGAAGCAAAAAGACAGAATATAACAGGAAACAGAAAGCTATTGATACCAAGCATAACACCGATGGCAATACCGCCAAAAGCAGAATGTGCTATTCCAACACCAGAGAATGTCATCTTTCTCATTACGACAAAATAGGACATAAAAGATAACGGTATGCTTACAAGGATACCAGCAATAATGGCTTTAAGAATCAGACTTTCAATCATCTTTGTTTACACCCACAGGACAGTTTTTGCATTGCCTACCATGCATAAGTATCTCAACGCCTTCCCCATACACATTCTTTATCATTTCAGAATAATCAATACTCGATGGACTACCATGACAATACAGTCTAACATTTAAACACATAATTTTATCCACATATGTTGTTACAGCACCTATATCATGAGAGACCATTATTATCGTAAGGTTTTTTTCGTCTGTCAATCTTCTAAGCGTTTCGTACATTTTAAAGTTATAAACGGCATCGACTGCTGTATTTGGCTCATCTAAAATCAGTAAATCCGGCTCTTTCACCATACAACGCGCCAAAGACACCCTTTGCTGCTGACCACCACTTAAATCTTTAATATATGAGTTCATTCTATCTTCTATACCAAACACTTTAAGCCAATATTCAGCCTTTTTTAGTTTCTCCTTAGGATATCTTCTAAATAGACCAAAAAATCTTAGATGTTCGATTAAGACTACATCTATTACTTTAAGCGGCATATCCCAATTGACTATAGCTTTTTGTGGCAGATAGCTAATCTTTAAGATTTTATTTGATATAATATCGTCTGGCTTGTATCCGTTTATTTTAATCTCTCCTGAGAAGGGTTTTTCAAGTCCAAGTATTGCTTTTATCAGTGTTGTTTTGCCGGCACCGTTTGGACCCACTATTGCGACAAATTCCCCTTTTTCAACAGACATATTTATGTTGTCAAGAACGATTTTATTGCCTTTTTTTATTGTTAAATCTTTTATATTTATCATTTGAGTGCTTCTTGAAGCTTATCGAGATTGTACTTGAGTAATTTTACATACTCGTTCTGTTTTGGATCAGACGGATTACCTAAGGGATTCAGCTGGACTATCTTGTATCCTGTGGATTCTGCAACGCTTCTTGCTACATTTATATTGCTTATGTATATAACAACACCTTTTTTGCAGGAGCATCTTCTAAATACACTTTTTAGGTCGCCAACAGATGGCATAGCAGAGCCTTCTTTTATGACAATATCGCAACTTTTTAGACTAAAACTTTTAAGAAAATATTCAAATGCAGGTTTAACATCAACAATACATAAGTTATCTTTTGGTAGGTTTTTGTATTTATTGATTAGGTTTGTAAGTTTTTTCTTTAGCTCTTCTGCGTTTCTTTTAAAATAATCACAATCGCTTTTGTCAAGATTGCACATCTTCTCTGTTATCTTATCAATCCCTACATCTTTCATAAATAAAGCATCAAGCCATATATGTGGATTAGGTCTTTTTTTGCTTCCAATAGGGTTTTTGTAAAAGTCAGAGAGAAATAAAGCAGCTTTGTTTTTTCGCATAAATTTTACCCTATCGAACCAGAACTCAAAATCATAACCAACTCCGATAAACAGGTCTGATTTTGAGAAACTCAACAAATCCTTAGGCGTTGGAGAAAAGATATGTGGATTTGCAGAAACGGGAATAACATAAGAAACTTCAACCCTATCCTTGCCAATATCCTTAACGACTGTTGATAGTATAAATATGCTTGTAGATACGGTCAATCCTTTTGCCAAACCTGGTGTATAAAGCATCAAAATAAACAGAAAAACAAGGATAATCCTTTTAATCATCTTTTAGCACCTTAATTATCTTGTGTATTAATCTCTTATCTGGCACAGCTATAAAGCTTCTGCTTTTATTTAACGAGATAGAATCGTTAAACTTCTTATCTTCCAGCCATTCAAACAGACCGCCGCCAGACTCTTCTATAATTACCTTTGCAGCGGCATAATCAATTATTCGGGCTTTATCTAAATGCAGAAACGCATCAAAGGCACCAATTGCCGTATAACACATATCAAGTGCTGTTGAACCAACCTGTCTGACTCTATAGAAGCTTTTAAGTATCTTTAAAGCCAACTCATCTTCTGTTTCTCTCTTTAAACCTTCAACGGCAACAACCTTTACATCTTCAACATTCGGTTTTATCTTTAAACCGTTAAAGAAGGCACCTTCATTTTCAATAGCCCAAAACTCATCCATTGTAGCAAGATTTACGACATAGCCGCACTTTATATCGTCTATTGTCTCACCAAAGGCAACGCCAATCGATATTGAATAATATGGAATGCCTCGTTTTGCGTTTAGGCTGCCATCAATTGGGTCAACTATAAACTTTGGATAGTCAGCACCAAAATCAACAATACCCCTCTCTTCGGTTAATACACAGCATTTACCTAACTTCTGTAATCCTTCCAAAATCGTATCTTCTGATATCTTGTCTATATAGACGGTATTATCGCCGAATTCACCCTTGCCTATTATCTCTTTTGCTTTACTTGAACCGATAATGTCTATTGTTTTTTTGTGTATCTTTTTTGCTATCTCTCTTACTGATTCAACTATCTCTCTCATGTCAAGCCCTTTATGTAATTGTAAACACGCTCAATAATGTAGGAAGGTGTTGATGCGCCAGCTGTAATGCCAACCCTTTTAACATTTCTAAACCAGCTTGGATCTATCTCTTTCTCTGTTTCTATATGATAGGCGTTTTTTGTCTCTGTCAAGCATATTTCGTATAGCTTTCTTGTGTTTGCGGAATTCTTGCCACCTATAACTATCATCACATCTGACCTTTTTGCAAGTTCCTTTGCTGCCTTCTGTCTTTTTTCCGTTGCATCGCATATAGTATTAAAGACCTTAAGTTCCCTTATTCTTTTTGCAAGTTCGCCAATTGTTAGACCAAACCTTTCAACCGACTGTGTCGTCTGCGATATTACACCAACCTTTGTTGCTTTTATGTTTTTGGCAAGCTCGGGTGAATCTATTACATCTGCAGTATAATCGGTATATCCTAAATGGGCTTTTACTTCTGGATGCTTCTTATCGCCGAATATAACGACCTTATAGCCTTCTTCGTATAGCTGCTTTGCGAATTTTTGAGCTTCCTTAACGAACGGACATGTTGCATCTATGTATGTTAGACCGCGCTTTTCTATCTCTTCATATACCTGCGGTGGAACGCCGTGAGACCTAATCAAGACAGGACCATCTGCTTCGTCTAAACTTTTTATCACCTTAAGGCCCTTTTCTTCATATTCTTCAACCACCTGCGGATTGTGTATAATAGGCCCAAAAGAGTATATTATTTTATGTTCTTTTAATGCTTCATCGACTATCTCAATTGCGCGCATTACGCCATAGCAAAAACCAGCGTTTTCAGCTATCTCTATTATCATATTTTGAGTCCCTCCAATAGATTAACTATCCTTTGATAGACATCTTCTATACTTAGGTTTGTTGTATCGATAATCTTTGCTTTATCAGGCACAACAAGTGGCGCTATATCTCTATTTTTATCCTGTTCATCCCTTTTTCTTATCTCTTCCTTTATCTTTTCTAACTCTTCGTTTGTTTGAGTTGCTCTTCTTTTTGCTCTCTCTTCTAATGATGCATCAAGGTAAACCTTAAGTTGGGCATCTGGGAATATAACACTGCCACAATCCCTTCCATCTATAACAAACTTACCGCTTTTTGCTGTGTCTCTTATAAGTTTATTTACAAAATTCCTTACAAAATCCTTCTTTGCTATCTTTGAAGCTATCTTTCCAATCTCTTCTGTCTGTAGTTTGTTGCCAAGTAGTTTCTCGTTGTTGTAAACAAGCACCATCTCACCATTTATGACTTCAAATGAAAATCTTAATTTTTTAAGTTCATCTTCAGATGGATTATCTCCCAGTATGAAGGCGATAGCGCGATAGAACATACCACTGTTTATATGGATAAATCCATCCCTTTTGCTTAAAAGCTTTGCTATTGTGCTTTTGCCACTGCCTGCAGGTCCATCTATGGTTAAAACAAATCTATCCATAAAGCTCTCTTTTTAGTTTTCTTATGACTTTAAGCTTTTCTTTTAAGGCTTCTTTATCGCCTTTTTTTATTAAATCTCTGAGACCTTTCATATACTCAATAAACTCATCAATCGCAGAGACAACATTTTCTTTATTCATAATAAATATGTCGCTCCACATATTTTCGCTTGATGCGGCTATGCGTGTAAAATCCCTAAATCCACCGCCTATGAATCTAAAATTTTCACCCTTTGATGCTGCAAGTTCGACAAGCTCATAGGCAACGGCATGCGGCATATGACTTATAAAGGCAAAAATTCTATCATGCTCATCAGCGCTGAGTTTTATAGGTTTCATACCGATGGCTTTGTAAAATCTCTCAACCGTTTCAAGCTTTTTTGTATCGATACCGTCAAACGGTGTAATAATGCAGAAAGCATCTTTAAACAGGCCGCTTTTTGCAGCTTCTGGCCCAAAATTCTCCGTTCCTGCAATCGGATGTGCTGGAATAAAATTGTAAAGCTTTAACTTTAATGCTTTTTTTACTATCTCACCCTTTATACTTCCCACATCGCTGATTAAGCCACTATATCCCATCGCAGAGAGTTTCTCTAATATCTGTGAGATATAGCTTACAGGAACGGCTACAATGATAAAATCACAATTTAGAAGCTTATCTATATCTTCTGCTATCTCATCTATGATGCCTATGGAATAAGCCTTTCTTGCGTTATCTATGTTTGCATCATAGCCAACTATATTCGAAGCTAAACCATACCGACGGGCATCTAAGGCTATTGAGCCACCGATAAGCCCTACACCTATTATACCTATCCTTTTAAACATTTAAGATTTCTTTTAATCTGGTTATAAAAATCTCATTCTCATGCGGCGTTCCAATGGTAACGCGCAAGAATGTCTTATAGCCATACCCAGACATTGAACGAACAATTACACCCTTCTTTAAAAGCTCATTGTAAATTTTATCTGCATCATCACCAACATCAAACAGGATAAAGTTTGCGTATGTCTTTACATATTTCAGACCAAGCTTGTCAAACTCAGAATATAAATACTCTTTGCCTTTTTGATTGTTTTTTATGCTGTTTTCTATATGTTCGTCATCGTCTAATGCAGCTATGGCAGCATGCTGAGCAACTATATTAACATTAAACGGTGGCCTTGTCCTATTTAGGTAGTTTACTATCTCTTCAGATGCAATACCGTATCCAATCCTTAGACCGGCAAGTCCATAAGCTTTTGAGAATGTTCTTAGGATAATCACATTGCCTTTCTTGTAAAGGTCTAAAAGTTCATCGTAGTCATCTTCAGCTTTTGCATATTCGTAATATGCTTCATCTATAACAACAAGCACATCATCACTTACGCTTTCAATAACCCTTTCTATATCTTCTCTTTTTATCGCTGTCCCCGTTGGATTATTTGGCGTATTCAAAAAAACAATGCGTGTATTTGGGCTGGTTGCATCAATAATTGCATCAATATCGTAGGCAAAATCCTTAAGCGGCAATTCTATAAGTTTTTTATTAAAAGCCATACCTATAATTTTATACTCAATGAATGTCGGATAGCAGTAGATAATCTCATCCTTAGGGTCTGTTGCAAATGTTCTGTAGATAAGTTCAATCAGCTCATCTGAACCATTGCCAAAAATAAGGTTATCCCTTGATACACCAAGCTTTTTAGCCAATTTATCTTTAAGATAGTAAGCATCGCCATCGGGATAGAAGTTTACCTTATCTGCTACATTTTTTATCGCTTCAATTGCCTTTTTTGAAGGACCAAGTGGATTTTCATTTGATGCAAGTTTGATAATCTCACCTTCTATACCGAGTTCCCTTTTTAATTCTTCAATGGGTTTTCCACCTTCATACGGTTTGAGTTTCTCTATGTATTCTGCCACCTTCATTTATCTTCTCCTTCAACAACGCTAATTTCACCCTTTTTTGTTTTCTTTGTTTCGTATAAGGCTTTATCCACCCTTTCAAGTAAGCTCTCCAGCGTATCGCCTTCTTTAACCTGTGTAACACCTATGGATGCAGTGCATTTGAATTCAACATTGCCCTTTTTGAATGTTATAGAAGCAAGCTTATTCTTTAATTTTTTTGCTACAACTACCGCATCTTCAAGCTTTGTTTCGGGTAAGATTATTATGAACTCATCTCCGCCATACCTTATAGAGACATCGGTCTGTCGCGTGTTTCTTAATAGTATAGAACCTATGGATCTTAACACTTCATCACCAGCCAAATGGCCGTATGTGTCGTTTATCTTTTTGAAGTCGTCAAGATCGAGCATAATGATGCTGAATATACTTTTGTATCTTTTAAAGTTATATAGACACTCATCTAAAACTTCGTTCATATATCGTCTTGTATATAAACCAGTGAGATGGTCTTTTTTTGAAAGCTCTTGAATGCTCTCTATAGCTTTTCTCTGTTTTTCTAACACCCTTCTTGCAGCTTCAAGTTCACTCTTTAGGGAAGTGTTGATGTATTTAATCTTTTCAAGTTCTTCTATTAAGTTGTCGTCAACCTTAGAGCTATGAATTGATATATTTTTGATCGTATCATCGTATTTTGTTGAGCTTTCAACCAAAGTTTTCTCAACATTAAGGGTAACATCCTTGACATTTGTTGCAACATCTAAAACCTTTTTCTTTAACTCTTCAAGCTCTTCACTATCAATATCCACATTTCCATATAGAAGTTTATGCAATTCGGCTTCGCTTAGACCGTATTCTAAGGCAACTTCAGTAAATATTTTATAATAGTTAAAAGGCGTAAGCGGTAAGTCCCTTTTTGTTGCCCTATAAAGTGCTTCTTTTATTATTGCTGTAATCTTTTCTGAATCATTCTTTATTGCCATTTATAAACCTCACACTATCGGCTGTTATAACCTTTTTTACATCATCTCCCGTATCAACAAGCAAAAAGCCATCTTTGTCTATATCTTTTGCAATACCTTCGAACTCTTCTCCATCTGTTGTTATTTTTACTTTTCTTCCAAGTGTGTTGTTATGCTTTTTCCATAGTTCAAATATAGCATCTTTGCCTTTTTTGTCGAAGATGTTTATAAGATTTTCAAGGTAATATAGGATGTTACACAAAAGTGTTGCTCTGTCTATCTTCTCCTTTGTTTCTATTAACATACTTGTTGCCTTATCTTTAATCTCTTCAGGTATGTTCTCCATATTAACATTCACACCAAATCCAATTATTGCATGTGTTAAAACGCCCGATTCGCTTTTTGTCTCAAGCAAGACACCTGCTATCTTTTTATCTTTAACCATAACATCGTTTGGCCATTTTATCTTCGCATCTTCTATGCCATAATCGCTTAATGCTTCCCTTATGGCGATAGATGTGGCAAACATTAAAGCTATGGAATCTGCCACATTTAGATTTTTGGGTGCGTATATTAAAGAGACATAGATGTTTTTGCCTTTTGGTGATAGCCAGCTTCTTTTTTGTCTTCCTCTGCCGTTTGTCTGCTCTTCTGCTATTATGACGGTTCCGTTTGCGTCGGGTTCTTTCTCAAGCAGGTATTCAGCTTCATCCATCGTAGAAGATGTAAGTCTAAAGTATTCGATTCTATTGCCGAATATCTCAGTGTTAAGCCTTCTTTTTATTTCGTAAGGTATTAGAATGTCTTTTGCCTCTTCTTTAAGCATGTAGCCAACACTTCTTTTCCCTTCTATCTTGTAGCCCAGCTTTTGCAAGTTCTTTATCTTATTCCAGATGGCTATTCTGCTTACGCCCAGCTTTTTACACATTACTTCGCTTGTAACATATTTACCCAAATTTTTATACAGCTCGTCTAAAATTACTTCGTTCATCGCTCTTTCCTTAATGCTTTGTTTAGAAGTTTTATTGCACAGAACTTCCCACACATCGTGCAGACATCGCTCTCTTCTGGCAAAGAAGATTCCCTTTCTTTTTTAACAAGTTCTGGATCTATGGCAAGTTCTATCATTCTTTTCCAATTCAGATTCTTTCTTGCTTTGCTCATCTCAAGGTCCCATTCAATAGCATTTGGGATACCTTTGGCTATATCTGCAGCGTGAGCAGCAATTCTTGTAACAATTACACCTTCTCTAACATCTTCAGGTGTTGGTAATCTTACATGCTCTGCTTTTGTTACATAGCATAAGAAATCTGCACCGTATGCTGCCATTAAAGCTCCACCAATAGCGCTTGTTATATGGTCATAACCCGGTGCAATGTCTGTAACCACAGGGCCAAGCACATAAAACGGTGCGCCTTCGCACAAGCTTTTTTCAATCTGAGCATTTGTTATAACCTGATTCAGTGGCACATGGCCAGGGCCTTCTATCATCGACTGCACGCCAGCTTCAAGTGCCTTTTTATGCAATTCACCAAGCAGAATCAACTCGTGAATCTGAGCCCTGTCTGTTGCATCAACAATGGCACCAGGCCTAAAACCATCGCCCAAAGATAAGGTTACATCGTATTCCTTTGCTATCTCTAAAATCCTATCAAAATGCTCAAATAACGGATTCTGCTTCTTGTTGTGAAGCATCCAGACGCTTAAGAAGGATCCGCCGCGAGAGACAATATCTTCTACCCTACCCTGATTTATAAGCCTTTCAAGTGTTTCAAGTGTAACGCCACAGTGAAGCGTCATGTAATCTATTCCATCTTTTGCCTGTTTTTCGATTGTTCTAAAAATATCGTCTTCTGTCATATAGACGATAGAACCCTTCTCTGTTGCTGCTTCAACGGCTGCCTGATAGATAGGCACATTACCCACAACAATGGGTGAACGCTTAAGTATCGTCCTTCTTATGTAATCCAAATCGCCACCGGTAGATAAGTCCATAACGGAATCTGCTTTTGCTTCAACGGCAGCGTCGAGTTTTTTTAGTTCCATCTCAAGTTGGGCAATATCCGACGATGTGCCTATGTTTGCATTGACTTTAGTCTTTAAGCCTTCTCCTATACCAACGGCTTCTATGTCGTGATTTTTATTCTTGGGTATTACTATGGTGCCCTTCTTTAAGCCTTCCATTATAAATTCAACAGGCCTGTGCTCTTTTTTTGCCACCTGCTCCATCTCAGGTGTAATCTTGCCTGCTCTTGCAGCTTCTATTTGAGTCATCTTATTTCCCCTTTCTACCAAAATCTACTCGTGAAACTATACAACAGAATAAGCAAATAATCAATACCGATTGTTAAGGTGGATAGTTATAATTTTATATTTTTTATACAAGATAGGTGGATATAAGAATGTGAATAGTTAACCAGATAAGAGCAATAAAATTTATCTTGAACTTAACAGATTTTCCAGCTCTCTTTTTGCTTTTAGAATCTTCTCTTTTGCTTCTGTTTTATCTCTTCCGTAAGCTGTGAATCTTACGCCCATTTTTCTGTTTTCAAACCCAATTGGCAGTGATTTGATGTACACATCGCTTTTTCTCATAATTTTATCAATTAGCTCTCCAAGAACGCTTTCGTCGTTTATCTCAAAATCGAACTCTTCTGCTATTACAACGCCATCGCTTATGGTTTTTAGAATAGGTACAACTTCGTTTTCAAACATCGGTTTCATCTCTTTTGGAACACCTGGAAGAATAAAAATATGTTTGTTGTTGTGTTGAATATAACATCCGTAGGCTGCACCGACACTGTTTTTTAGCGGTTTGCATCCTTCAATGAGATAAGCCATTTTTCTTCTTTTTTCGTTTAGTCCGGGCTTATCTATTTTTCCTTGCCTATATAAATCTGTATAAAAATTATCGATAAATCTTAACGCATCCGTATCAAGGTATAAGTTTAACCCTAAAGCAACAGCTACAGATTCCATTGTCATATCATCAAATGTAGGACCAAGACCACCGGTTGTTATCAGCACATCAACCTTTTTAAGCAAAAAATTAACTATCTCTACTATCTCTTCCTTTTTATCATCAATGGCTACAATATGACGATTATCAAAACCAAGACGCAAAAGGTAACCTGCAATAAAAAAGGAATTTGTATCTAATGTTACACCACTTATTATCTCTTTTCCTACGGATATAACAGCGCTTCTTAACATCTCTTCAAAAATAAAAATGGCGGAGCCGACGAGACTTGAACTCGCGACCTCTGGCGTGACAGGCCAGCGTTCTAACCAGCTGAACTACGGCTCCGCTTGAAGTGAATGGTGGGCGCAGCAGGACTTGAACCTACGACCCCCTGCTTGTAAGGCAGGTGCTCTTCCAGCTGAGCTATGCGCCCTATTCTTCAGCTACTACTTGTTGACTTTTTCCTTAAAAATTCTTCCGCACTTAAAGCTTGGCAAGTTGAATGCTTCGATCTTAAGCTTCTCACCAGTTCTTGGGTTTCTACCCATTCTTGCAGATCTCTTGCTTACATAGAATGTTCCAAAGCCTGCAAAACCAACCTTTTCGCCCTCAGCCACGGCATCCATGATAGTTTCAATTGCTGCATCGATGATTTTTTTCGTCTGAGTCTTTGTTGCTCCAGTCTTCTGTGCAACTTTCTCTATTAACTCAGCCTTTGTCATAAAACTACCTCCACTTTAAAAAGATGGCGTCCCCAGCGGGATTTGAACCCACGTTTTCGCCGTGAAAGGGCGATGTCCTTGACCAGGCTAGACGATGGGGACACTCAAATTATGGTGGGCCGTGCAGGAATCGAACCTGCGGCCAATAGCTTAAAAGGCTACTGCTCTACCGACTGAGCTAACGGCCCACCCAACTTACCCAACCTTGCCTATCTTGGTTGGGCGAAAGTGATATTACACATTTGATCCTGACTTGTCAACAAAAAATTTAGGTTTTTGTCAACTTTTCTTCAATAAATTTTTTAACTTCAGAAACGGAATTGTCAAGTATATCAACCCTTTTCTCTTTGCTTTCAAGTTCTGCTATCGCTTTGGGCTTTTCTGGTTCTTTTCCTATTGCGTCAATAATGGCTTCTGGGAACTTTGCTGGATGTGCAGTTGCAAGACAGATTACATCATCATAGCCGCTTTGCCATGCAGCATACACACCTGCTGCTGTGTGCGGATCAATAATGTATTCTGTCTCTTCGTAAAACTTTTTAATGGTATTCAGCGTATCTTCAACACTTACCCTAAATGAACTAAAATCAGATTGAACCCTTTTAAGAATATCATCATCGAATTTTAGCTTTCTGTTTGTGGCAAACTCTTCCATTAAGCTTTCAACCTTTTTGGTATCTTCATCAAACAGATAGTAAAGATACCTTTCAAAGTTGCTTGCGACCTGAATATCCATAGAAGGAGAAAGTGTTTTTACAACTTCACCAACGGAATAATCACCGTAATTGACAAAGCGATATAGAATATCATTTGAGTTTGTTGCAAGTATAAGCTTTTCTATAGGCAAACCCATCATCTTTGCCATGTATCCAGCGAATATATCACCAAAGTTGCCTGTTGGAACGCTAAAGTATAGCTTTTTGGGTTTGACTTTAAAATACGCATAAAAATAATAAACGATTTGAGCTAAAATCCTTGCCCAATTTATGGAATTTACTGCGCCAAGTTTATACTTCTCTTTGAAGTCAAGATCGTTAAATATTGCTTTAACTATCGCCTGACAATCGTCAAATGTGCCTTTTATAGCTATGTTGAACACATTTTTATCTTCAACGGTTGTCATTTGAAGCTCTTGGATTCTACTAACCTTGCCGTAAGGATGTAGTATAAATATGTTTATGTTCTTCTTGCCTTTAAGTCCATAGATTGCAGCAGAACCTGTATCGCCGCTTGTTGCGCCAAGCACATTAACATAGCTGCCTTTTTTATTTAGCACATATTCAAATAGATTGCCCAGAAACTGAAGCGCCACATCCTTAAACGCAAAAGTCGGACCGTGAAATAGCTCCAATATAAACACACCATCCTTTTTGACAACTGGTGTTATCTCTTCTGTATCAAATGTAGAATAGCTTTTCTCAACAAGCTTTTTTAAGTCATCTTCGGGTATATCATCTATGAATAGTTTAAAAATCTCAAAGGCAAGTTCTTTGTAAGATAAAGATTCCAATCTATCAAGTTCAACCTTTGGAACATATTCAGGCACTATAAGTCCACCATCATCGGCAAGTCCCATCAAAAAGGCATCAATAAAACTTAAACTTTCAACACCACCGCGACTGCTTTTGTATCTCATTTTTTCACCTTTTTGATAGCTTGATTTGCACAGACAAGAATAGGATCCCAAACAGGTGCAAATGGTGGAGAATAAGCTAAATCAAGCCCTTGTATATCCTTAATCGTTAGATTGGCGTATAGTGCAGCTGCGACAACATCAATTCTCCAGACAGCTTCTGCATCGCCGAATATTTGGGCTCCAAGTAATCTGCCAGAGCCATGTTCGGCAACAAGCCTTACGGATACCTTTCCCTGATGAGGGAAACCATGCGCTGTTATAGGTGCTTCGATTGTTGTCTCAAATGCATCAAAGCCGTTATCTATAGCTTCCTTTAATGATAAGCCTGTTTTTGCTATACCTTTTTCAAACACCTTAAAGATTATTGTTCCAACTATGCCAGCGAATTCTTCTTTTGCACCTGCCATATTGGCACCAGCTATCCTGCCTGCTTTGTTTGCATTTGTGCCAAGTGGCATATAAACATTTTTATTAAGTATTCTATGATAAATCAAAGCACAATCGCCGCCTGCATATACATCGTCAACATTTGTTTTAAAATACCTATCAACGACTATTGCGTTATTTTCAAGCTCTATATCACTGTTTTTTAAAAACTCTGTATTGGGCTTTACACCAGCAGCTATGTTGATTATATCGGCTTCAAAATCGCCTTTATCTGTTTTTACTGTTAAGTCGTTTTCTATCTTTTCTATATTGACACCGCAGATAATTTCAACGCCATTTTTTCTAAGCTCTTCTTTTGCAAGATCGGATGCGCCTTTATCAAAATTTAGCAGTATATCATCAAGCTTTTCCAGTACAATAACATCCATACCCAATCTTTTGAAATTCTCTGCAAGCTCAAGATTGATAAAACCGCCACCAATCAAGACGGCTTTTTTTGGCTTTTTCTCATCAATAAACTGTTTTATCTTTCTTGCATCGTCTAAGATTTTAAGTGTAAACACACCTTCCCTGTCCACACCATCGATTGGTGGAATAGAAGCTTTTGCGCCACTACCTATGAATAGCTTATCGTATTTTAGTTCATACTCTCTATCGCTTGATAGACTCTTTACAAAAACCTTCTTGCTATTCGTATCGACACCAATAGCTTCACTTAAAAGCCTTACATCTATGCCTCTTTTTGTTTTAAAATCTTCAGCTGTTAGAACTACAAGGTCATCTATATCACCCTTATATCCTATGTTATAAGGCATTCCGCAGGCACCGTATGAGACATCAACACCCTTTTCTAAAACGACGACTTCTGCTGACTTTATCCTTCTTTTTATCTGGCTTGCAGCGCTCATGCCCGCTGCATCACCACCAATAACGACAACCTTCATTGGCAACTCCATTGCTTATCACTCCCCCTTTGAGACAAGTTCCGTTAAGATTATGGAAGATTTAGGATGGACAAATGCTATATAAGTGCCAGATGAGCCTTTGACTGGTTCTTCGTTAATTAGTTTAATTCCTTTCTCTTTAAACTTTTTCAGTTCGCCTTCTATATCGTCTGTAAAATAGGCGATATGATGCATACCTTCGCCCTTTTTCTCTATGTATTTATAGATTGGACTATCTTCGCTTGTTGGTTCTAAAAACTCGATATGCACACCATTAACATCAAATTTTGCCACTCTTACCTTTTGGGATGGCACTTCTTCTATCTCAAGCAGTTCAAAGCCGAATATATCCCTATAAAGCTCAACAGTTTTGTCTAAATTCTTAACTGCAACACCTATATGGTCTATCTTTTTTATCATGGCTTTCTCCTTTTAATAGGTATTGGATTCTTTGTATCCTTTGCACACTTCTTTGATTTCGTCTTTTATAACCTTGCCGTTTTTAATCTCTCTTACATGAACCTTCTGGCATTTTGTATGCTCGCTTGGATTGACAGCAGGCTGACCAACAGGTTCAGCTTCAACCCTTTCCCAGCCACCGTTTGGCGTTGTTCTCTGATAAGCAACGGGTTTTTGTTTGGCTACTGCTTCGTTTATTGCCCTTTGCTGGATCTGATACATTGCTTCTCCAGCTACAGCACCCAACATTCCACCTATAACAACGCCCTTCCACTTATTCTTTGTTGTTGCTGCACCTATGCCTGCGCCAACTGCCGTACCTAAGGCAACATTTTCGCTTTCTGTTGTGCATGAAGTAATACTAAAACCCAAAAAAATTGCAAGAATAAGACCTATAAATAACACCTTTAATCTATCCATGGGAGATCCCCCTTACATAAAGATTTTCTAAATCCTTCAAGTATATATTCTGCAGCAAGCGACGGTGTCGTTAGTCTATTTATTACTGCTTTCTCCATATCCTTTGCCAATGCTGCAACCTTCTGATTATTTTCAAGCATACTTTTTAAACCTTCCATAACAACAGACCACATCCAGTCTATATCCTGTCTTTGCCTGTTTTCTAAGAACTTCCCGTTGCTCTTTTTTATCTTAACATACTCCATAATCGTATTCCAGACATCTTCCATACCCTTCTTTTTTAAGGCGCTAACAAGCAAAACAGGAACCTTCCAATCTTCGTCAACACGCATAAATATACTCAAAGCGTTTTCAAGCTGTTTTTTGGCTAATTTTGCCTTCTCTAAGTTATCACCATCGGCTTTGTTTATCACTATAGCGTTTGCAACTTCCATAACACCGCGCTTTATGCCCTGTAATTCATCACCAGCATTGGGCAGCTGCATCAAAAGAAAAAAGTCAACCATGCCAGCAACTTTAACTTCGGATTGACCTACTCCCACGGTTTCAACGATTATAACATCATAGCCGTTGGCTTCACACAAAAAAATACTTTCCCTTGTCCTTCTTGCTACACCACCTAAAAAGCTACCCGAAGGAGAAGGCCTAATAAAGGCTTCTTCCCTTCGGGATAACTCTTCCATTCTCGTCTTATCACCCAAAATAGAACCACCTGTTATCTGAGAAGTTGGATCAATAGCCAAAACGGCAACCCTATGCCCATTTTCTATCAGATAAAGGCCAAATGCTTCTATGAATGTACTTTTGCCTACACCTGGCACACCACTGATGCCTATTCTTATAGAATTACCTGTATGCGGCAAGATCTTCTCAAGCAGCCTTTTGGCTTCTTCTTCATGTTTTTTGTTCTTGCTTTCTATTAGTGTTATAGCTTTGGCAAGTGCCTTTCTTTTACCTTTAAGCAGGTCTTCTGCTAATTTGTCAACATCTATTCTACTCACCGCTTAATATCCTTCTCGGCGTTCTTTTCTCTTTTATAGCTTTTAGAAGCTCTTTGGCAGATTTTAGCAGTGATGTGCCTGGTCCAAATATTGCTGCAACGCCGTGTTTGTATAGAAAATCATAATCTTTCTTAGGTATAACACCACCCACTGTAACAACGATATCGTCGTCTGCATCAAGCTTCTTTAACTCTTCAATAAGTTGCGGAACTAAAGTGTTGTGTCCAGCTGCAAGGCTTGATGCACCTATTGCATGAACATCGTTTTCAACTGCCATCTTTGCCGCTTCATCAGGTGTCTGGAACATAGGTCCAACATCAACATCAAATCCCATATCGGCATACGCTGATGCTACGACTTTGGCTCCTCTGTCGTGTCCATCTTGACCCATTTTTACTATGAGAATTCTTGGTCTTCTTCCTTCTTCCTTTTCAAACTCTTCAATCTCTTTTTGAATCTCTTTGAACTCTTCTTCGTTTTCAACTAATCCGCCGTAAGCTCCACTTACAAGCCTTATCTCTGGCTGATATCTGCCAAATACCTTCTCCATTGCATAGGATATCTCGCCCAATGTTGCTCTTAATCTTGCAGCTTCAACGGCAACTTCAAGCAGGTTGCCACCTTCTTCTGCAACCTTTGTTATTTTATCCAATGCTTTTTGCACCTTATCGTTATCCCTTGTCTCCTTAATCTTTTTAATTCTTTGAATCTGTTTTTCTCTAACGGCTGTATTATCTATATCAAGCACTTCTACCGGTTCGTCTTCTTCTTCGGGTATTGTGTATTTGTTGACGCCCACTATAACAAATTCGCCTGTATCTATCAACGCCTGTCTTTTTGCAGCAGACTCTTCAATTCTTAGCTTTGGCATGCCTGTTTCTATAGCCTTTGTCATGCCGCCCATCTCTTCGACTTCGTTGATAATTTTGCGTGCTTCTCTTATTAATGCATGTGTTAGAGATTCTATGAAGTAAGAACCGGCAAGTGGATCAACAGTTTTGCATACATTTGTCTCTTCTTGAATAATTATCTGCGTGTTTCTTGCGATGCGTGCTGAAAACTCTGTCGGCAGTGCGATAGCTTCATCCAAGGCGTTTGTATGTAAGGATTGCGTTCCACCCAAAACGGCAGCCATAGCTTCAATTGTTGTTCTAATGATATTGTTATACGGTTGTTGTGCCGTCAAACTCCAGCCAGAAGTTTGGCAGTGCGTTCTTAAAGCCATTGAACGCGGGTTTTTAGGATTAAACTGACTCATCAGTTCAGCCCATAAGAATCTTGCAGCTCTCAGCTTTGCTATCTCCATAAAGAAGTTCATTCCAATGCCAAAGAAGAACGAAAGTCTTGGTGCAAATGAATCTATATCAAGGCCACGCGCTAAAGCTGTCTTAACATACTCAAGACCGTCAGCCAATGTAAATGCAAGCTCAAGCACGGCGTTTGCTCCAGCTTCTTGAATGTGATAGCCACTTATACTGATTGAATTAAACTTTGGCATATATTTGCTTGTGTATTCGATAATGTCAGCAACAATCCTCATAGATGGCTGTGGTGGATAGATGTATGTATTTCTAACCATAAACTCTTTCAAGATATCGTTTTGGATAGTGCCTGAGAGTTGCTCTTGCTTTACGCCCTGCTCTTCTGCTGCAACGATGTAAAACGCCATAACAGGAATAACAGCACCGTTCATTGTCATTGATACGGATACCTTATCAAGTGGAATACCATCAAAGAGAATCTTCATATCTTCAACCGTATCGATTGCAACGCCAGCTTTACCAACATCGCCAACGACTCTTGGATGGTCTGAATCGTATCCCCTATGTGTTGCAAGGTCAAAGGCAACGGATAAACCCTGCTGACCCAAAGCCAACGCTTTCTTGTAAAACGCATTTGATTCTTCAGCCGTTGAAAATCCTGCATACTGTCTTATTGTCCATGGTTTTACCGTGTACATTGTTGCTCTTGGTCCACGAATAAATGGCGGAAAACCAGGAAAGGTGTTTAAATATTCAAGCTTTTCTAAATCCTCAGCTGTATAAAGTGGTGAAATTGGTATTCCTTCTGGTGATTCCCATGTTAAGCTTGATAATGGTTTTCCTTTTAGTTCCTTCTCTGCTAACTTTTCCCAATCTGACCTTGAAACTTCCTTAAACTTCATGGCAATCCTCCTTACTTCCACCCCACTTTTATTTAAACTTTTAACCTGCTATTTGTATTTAACAAAAAAATGAGTAAATTACAACCTTAAATTAAACTTGTTTAGATATGTATTAACTTACTATTTAACTCAAGGATGGACAAAATTAAAAATAGGTTATAGAATTGAAGAAATACAGAAAAAGGAGATGGATAAATGCAGAAAAAGTTTAATCTTGCAGAAAAATTACACAATTCAATGGTATCATCACCAGATACAAAGCTTGTTTTTGAAGATAAAGTTTATACCTTTTCTGAAGTTGATGAGATGATAAGAAAAACAGCTACATTCTTAAGCGATTTAGGTATCAAAAAAGGCGATAGAATAGCTATACAGCTTCCCAAATCGATGGAGTTTATCTATTTTCACCTTGCAAACCTGACAATCGGCGCAGTTACACTGCCGCTCAACACGGAATATTCAGAAGAAGAGATTGAATACTTCCTTAAAGATTCAGAAAGCTCGCTATTTATCAGCTACCCAGAAAAATACGAAAAACTAAAAAGGATGCTTAATACTTTGAAAATAGAGACGATTCTGGCAGAAGATGTAATGCAAAAGATTGAAAAGCTAAAACCCTTTGAAGGCGAATATAAAGCAAAAGGAGACGATACAGCTATCATTGGATACACATCAGGCACAACAGGAAGAAGCAAAGGCGCGATGATAACCCACAATAACCTTGTTCTAAATATGGAAGCTTTAAGAAAAGCATGGAGATGGACACAAAACGATATTCTTCTTCATACATTGCCGCTTTTCCACTTTCACGGACTTGGTGTTGCCTTACACGGTGCACTGAATGCAAAAAGCAAGATTATAATGCATAAGAAGTTTGATCCTATCAGGGTTTGGCAAACGATAGAAAAAGAGAAGATTACGATGTTCATGGGTGTTCCGACGCTTTACTATAGGCTAATAGAAGCATGGAAAAAGATGGATAAAAAGCCTGATATAAGTTCAATGCGTGTGTTTATTTCTGGATCTGCTCCACTCTCAGAAAGGCTGTTTTATGAATTTGAGAAGTTGACAGGACACAGAATCCTTGAGCGATACGGAATGACAGAAGCCGGCATGATAGCATCAAATCCTTACGAAGAAGACAAAAGAATACCAAAAAGCGTGGGTTATGCTTTAGAAGGCTGCACGATAAAGATTATAAAAGATGGCAGACAGGCAAGACCAAACGAAGTCGGAGAAGTTTATATCAAAGGCAATAATGTGTTTAAAGGCTATTGGAGAATGCCGCAAAAAACAGAAGAGTCTTTCAAAGATGGATGGTTCATAACAGGCGATATGGGATATATGGATGAAACAGGTAGACTGTTTCTCGTTGGGCGTTCAAAGAATATGATAATAAGTGGCGGATACAATGTTTATCCAAAGGAAGTTGAATACGCATTAGAAGAACATCCCTGCGTGGTTGAATCGTTTGTATTTGGTATGGAAGATGAAGATTTTGGCGAAAGGGTTGAAGCGTTGGTTAAGCTAAAAGAGAATGGATGTGCTAAAGCAGATGAGATAATAAAATTCTGCAAGGACAAGATAGCGCATTACAAATGCCCAAAAAAGGTTTACATAGTTGATGAGATACCAAAAAATACGATGGGTAAGGTTGTTCTTAAAAAAGTTAAAGAGATGATAAAAGATGGAAAAATCTCAGCGTCTAATTAGAAGATAAATTTTTATCTATCTCTTTTGATAGCAGATAGGCAGCCAAAGCATAATTTATTGTGCCGTTGTATCTAACCAAAGCCCAGAAACTGCTATATACTCGATAATAGGCATACCTGCCATTTGAGAATTTAAAGCATACGATCTGTTTATTGCTTTTGCACGGTTTTTTATCCATCTTTATAAATTCAGCAATAGGTTTATTTCTCTTATACCCAAAATGAACGAGATAGTTTGCTATACTTGCGCATGCATCTTCAATCTCATCAAGATTTAAGCCATTATGATTAAAATCAACGCCGTATTTATCTATGTTTGATGGCATAAACTGCGGCAATCCCAAGGCGCCAGTAATAGAACCTTTAACCGAAAACGGATCTATCTTATGCTTGTATGTGTATGCTATGAAGTTTTCAAGTTCATATAGAAAATAACTCTTCCTTTTTGAGAATTGAGCAAGCGTATAAAGCGCATCAAGTGCGTCTGTTTTAAGTTTTACCTTTCCAAAGTTTGTCTCTATGTTTAAGATGGCAGCAATAATTGAAGGCTTAACGCCATATTTTTTATAAATCAATCCACAAAGCTTTCTATGATTTTTAATAAAATTTACGCCTTCTTTTATTCTTTCTTGGCTTACAAAAAGGATGACAAATCTATCAAAAGTAAAGACCTTTTCAGGAGAATTGGCAACACGATTCACAAAGGCTTTAACATTGGGAAGTATCTTAGCTTTCTTTAAAACATGCAAAGAGTAATCCTTCGGCACACTATACTTCTTATGTATCTCTTCTGCCACACTTTCTAAATCCAAGCAGAAGGATAGAGACGGTAAAAGTGTAAAAACAAGACTAATAAGTAAAACGGCTAAACGCTTGTCTTTCATCATAACCTTATTATCTCAACAAATACAAAAATTGTCAAAACAAACAAAAAAATATTTGACAAATCGGAAGCTTTTTATATACTTAATCCCGCAAGTGTTGCTCCCCTGTAGCTCAGCCGGTAGAGCAGGTGGCTGTTAACCACCGGGTCGGGGGTTCGAGTCCCTCCGGGGGAGCCATTTTGATGTCTGTTTCAAACTCATTTAAAGT
>CAYTZD010000022.1:0-22217 GCA_964442345.1 uncultured Hippea sp.
CACCTAAGGGAGTAGAAATGCTATGAAGTAGCTGGTGTAAAAATAGTGTAAAGATAGTGTAAAGATTTTCTCATTTTAGGGAGCTAATTAATAATTTTTATCCATTATCCTGAAGTGTTTGATTTTCTGTAAATGCTGTTACAATAGGCTTTACATTATCTTAAGCAAGGTTGTGGGCGGTTAGCTCAGCGGAAGAGCGCTTGCTTCACACGCAAGAGGCCACAGGTTCGACCCCTGTACCGCCCACCATTATTTTTATTCCTTTTTAGGCTTTTTTACCCTGATTGATAGTTCAAGCAGCTGCTTTTCGTCAACTTCGCTTGGTGCATCAGTCAGCATACATACGCCTTTTTGCGTCTTCGGGAAAGCTATAACTTCTCTGATTGATTTTTCTTTCAATATCAAAGCTACAAGTCTGTCAAAGCCTATTGCCAAGCCGCCGTGTGGTGGTGCGCCGTATTTTAGCGCTTCAATCAAAAATCCAAATTTCATCTGTGCTTCTTCATCAGATATGCCAAGTGCTTTAAACATCTTCTGCTGAACATCGCTTCTGTGAATCCTGATACTTCCACCGCCTATCTCAACGCCGTTTAGCGTTATATCGTATGCCCTTGCTTTAACCCTTGATGGGTCTGTTTCTAAATACTCTAAATCTTCTTCTTTTGGCGAAGTGAACGGATGGTGCATTGCTTCCCACCTATTTTCATCTTCGTTCCATTCAAACAGTGGAAAGTCCACAACCCAGACAAAGTTGAATTCATCTTCATTGGCAAGGTTTAATTTTTTGCCTATCTCAAGCCTTAAAGCACCAAGTGAATCGTAAACAACCTTTGGCGTATCTGCCATAAAGAAAAGCAAATCGCCCGGTTCTGCTTCCAATCTTTTGAGTATGCCGTCAATCTCTTCCTTGCTGAAGAATTTAACGATTGGTGATTGAAGCTCGTAGTTTGCTTTAACCTTAATCCAAGCAAGACCCTTTGCGCCATACACTGCAACAAGATTTGTTAGGTCATCTATCTCTTTTCTTGAAAAGTCAATACAACCTTTGGCGTTTAAACCATAAACTATGCCACCTTTATCAACAACATCCTTAAACACTTTAAACTTCGTATTCTGAACGATGTCCGTAAGTTTTTTCAATTCAAGGCCAAATCTCATATCTGGCTTGTCAGAGCCAAATCTGTCTAAAGCTTCCTGATATGTTATTCTTTTAAACGGTGGGTTTACATCAACGCCGATTGTCTCTTTAAACACGCTTGCTATTATGCCTTCTGTTATCTCTATGACATCGTCTTCTTCAACAAAGCTCATCTCAAGGTCAATCTGGGTAAATTCTGGCTGCCTGTCTGCTCTTAAATCTTCGTCTCTAAAGCACTTTGTTATCTGATAATACTTATCAAAACCGGCAACCATCAATAGCTGTTTGAATAGCTGTGGTGATTGTGGCAATGCGTAGAATTTACCCGGTGATAGTCTGCTTGGCACCAAAAAATCCCTTGCGCCTTCAGGTGTGCTTTTTGTAAGAACAGGTGTTTCAAGTTCTATAAAACCTTGAGAATGCAGATACTGTCTTGCGGCAAATGCAGCCTTTGAACGGACTATTAAGTTTCGCTGCATCTGTGGTTTTCTCAAATCCAAATACCTGTATCTAAGTCTTAATTCTTCGTTTACATGGACATATTCTTCAACAGGGAAGGGCAAATTTTCGCATTCTGAGAATACCTTTAGCGTATCTGCTACAACTTCAACTTCGCCTGTCTTTAGGTTTGGGTTGACTGTGCCTTCTGGTCTTGCTCTTACAGTTCCTTTGACGCCTATGCAGTATTGACTTCTCAATTTTGATGCTTGTTTGTGTATCTCTTCGTTTACCGATGGGTCGAATACAACCTGAACCAAGCCTTCTCTGTCTTTTAAATCGATAAAAATTACGCCGCCGTGATCTCTCCAATTCTGAACCCAACCAAACAAAACAACTTCATTGCCTATGTCTGATGTTCTTACATCACCGCAGTAGTGCGTTCTTTTCAGTTCTCCTATTGCCATCTTTCCACCTCGTTTGCTATAAAATTGTCTAAATTTAACTCTTCTTGGGACGATGTCTCCATATCTCTTAAAATCACTTTGTTGCTTTTTCTTTCATTCTCTCCAACTATAACAACAAACCTTGCGTTCATCTTGTTTGCCTTTTTCATCATCGCTTTTAGACTTCTTCTTTCGTATTCCACATATACGCTTCTGTGAGTTTTTTTTCTTAATTCTTCTGCTATGTTTATTGCGTATAGATCCTCGTTGAGATTGGCTATGTAATAATCCAAGCTAAGCTTTTCTTCGATTTCCATAAGTTCAACAAGACGCTCGCAACCTGCTGCAAAACCTATACCGCTTGTCGGTTTCCCACCCAGCTGTTCAACCAGATTATCATACCTGCCGCCTGCAAGCACTGTGCCTTGAGCGCCAAGCTTATCCGTTATCGTCTCAAACACAAACTTTGTGTAATAATCAAGCCCCCTTACAAGGTGCGGATTCTCTTCAAACGCTATGTTAAGCCTATTTAGATAATCCTTAACCTGTTCGTAGTGTGTTTTGCAGCTTTCGCATACAAATTGTGTAATCTTTGGTGCGTCTTTGGCTATATTCTGGCAAGTTTTATTCTTGCAGTCTAAAATCCTTAATGGGTTTCTTGTAAGTCTCCTTTTGCAATCATCACATAGATCTGCTTTATGTTGCTCAAAATACTCCTTTAGCCTTTCTAAATACTTTGGCCTGCAGTTTGGACAACCTATGTTGTTTATCTCTATCCTTAAATCGCTAATTCCCAAGTTATCAAGCAGCGTCTTATTTACAAGCACAACTTCTGCATCAACCGCTGGGTTGTCTATGCCAAATATCTCTATGCCTATCTGATGGAATTGTCTAAGTCTGCCTTTTTGCGGCCTTTCGTATCTAAACATAGGACCAATGTAGTAAAACTTCCTAAACGGATAATTCTCAAGATGGTTATCTATATATGCCCTAACGACGCCTGCTGTGCCTTCTGGTCTTAAGGTGATAGATTCGTTGCTTTTATCCAAAAATGTGTACATCTCCTTTTCGACTATGTCGGTTGCTTCACCAACACCGCGAGCAAAAATAGAAGTCTTCTCCAAAATAGGTGTTCTTATCTCTTTAAAACCAAATGATTCAAGCGTCTCTCTTGCTGTTTCTTCTAACCTTCTCCATTTTGGTATCTCATCTGGCAGGATATCCTTAAACCCTCTTAAGATTTCCACTTTCTTACCTCCATAAAACAGTGATGAGTATTAAAAAGAAAAGCTATTTTGTCAAGAAAGAAAATTTAAGATTGTCAGGTTTGCTTTTTATGTTAAGATTTACTGGCTAACGGTCTTTTTCTTTATTGTTAAAACCAATAGACTACCCAAAAACGCTATTGCCACATTAAAGCCAAATGCAACCTTAAAGCCAAACGAATCAACCAATGCACCTATAACACTTGGTGCTATGCTTGAACCTATCATTACCATACCAAACACGACGGCTATATTTGAACTTACCTTATCACCACCAACTTCTGCTGCAAATGCGTGTCTTACAGGTATCGATAAAGACATAAAAAATCCCATAAAGAAAAGAAAAATTAAGCTTGGTTTTATCAAGAATAGAACAAGAAACAGACCCATAAGGAAATAACTCAACGATATTGTTATCCTTCTGCCTATTTTATCCGATATTGTCCCACCCAACGGTTGAGCTATCAAACCGGCAAGCAGCATTACAGAAGCCTTTAGATTTGCATTTAGTATATTTGCACCGTGCGCGTAAAAATAAGCCGGCAGAAAGGAAGATATGCCGCGAGAGAAAAACGGTATAACAACGGCAACTATACCAAGAAGGAGAAGTTCTTTAGTTATTGTGCTTTTAAACGATTTTTTGGTTGGCGTCTCTTCTATTTTTACGAAGGATAGAATAATAAAAGCCATAATGATGCCGGGTAAGGCAACAACCAAGAATGCTTTTAATCCTAAATATTTAAGCAGAAAACCCATCGAGATTGGCGCAAAAAAGTATCCCAAAGCACCACCTATGCCGTTTAAGCCTATTGCCATACCCTTTCTATCTTTAAACACACTGCTTAATATTCCCATACCCTGCGGGTGGTATGTGCCAAGACCTATGCCTATAAGAACAGTTGCAAGCAAAGCTGCATAATAGCTGTTTGTCAGATAGAATATTAGATAACCTATCGAAAGGGCTAAAAATCCAAAGATTAAAGCCGTTTTTCTTTTTGCGTATGTTTCGGATAGATGCGCTATCGGTGCCTGCAATAAAGCACTTAACAGATAGGGCACGCTTAAAAGCATGCCCGATTGAAAGTAATTAATTTGATAAGTCTTTTTAAGAACAGGAATGGCAGGCGCTATTAGAAGCGAATACCAGTCGTTTACAAAATGTGCCGTTGCGATAATAAAAAGCAACAGAAAAGGGTTTGTTAAGGCTTTCATTTATTCACGCGTTCTACATACTCTCCTGTTCTTGTATCAATTTTGATAATATCGCCTTCTTTTAGGAAGAATGGCACCTGCACGACTGCGCCTGTCTCAAGTGTTGCTGGTTTTGTGCCTGTTGCTGCCGTATCACCCTTAAATCCCGGTTCAGTCTCAACTATCTTTAACTCTACAAAGTTTGGCAGTGCAACACCAATTGGCGTGCCTTTATAAAGCATAACCATAACTTCTTTATTCTCTTGAATAAACAGCGCAGCATTACCCATAACGCTTTCTGGTATTGTGTACTGATCGTATGTATTTAAGTCCATAAAGTTATAACCTTCGTTATCTTTATATAGATACTGCATCATTCTCTCTTCAACATCGGCTTTTGGCAGCTTCGTGCCTGACTTATAGGTCTTTTCAACCACATTGCCTGTTTTTAGGTTCTTTAGCTTTACCCTTACAAAAGCCTGTCCTTTACCGGGTTTTACATGTTCGTAATCAACAATTTCGTAAGGTTCGTTGTCGAGTTCTAATTTTACGCCTCTTTTGAATTCGTTTGTTGCTATCTCTGCCATGTTTACCTCCTTCTATTCATTGAGTCCTATCTTATTTGCACTTTTTTGCAAGCAGTCTGCCACAAACATTATGTGCTCATCCAGATCAACGCCAAGTTCTTCTGCACCTTTCTTTATATCATCTCTGTTTACGCCTTTTGCAAAGGCTTTGTCTTTTAGCTTTTTCTTTACAGACTTCATTTTTAAATCCTTTAGGTTCTTTGTTGGCCTAACCAAAGCGTATGCATATAAGAATCCGCTTAATTCATCAACGGCAAACAGCGTCTTTGCCATCAGAGTCTCTCTTTTTACGCCTGTGTAGTTTGCATGACCTAAAATCGCATCAATCATATCTTGGTCTAATCCCTTTTCTTTTAAAATTTCTGCGCCTTTGTAAGGGTGTTCATCTGGGTATTTCTCATAATCAAAATCATGAAGCAAGCCAACAATCGCCCATTTTTCTTCATCTTCTGAAAACTTTCTTGCATAGCACCGCATTGCTTCTTCAACGCAGTATGCATGCCTTAGCAAGCTTTCGCTTTGCGTGTATTCTTTAAGCAAAGACAAAGCTTCTTCGTAAGTCATTTTGCACCTCCTTTTTTGGCTTTCTTAGTTTATAAGAATTTTTGTATTTTTCAAGGAAAATGGCTCAGCTGTCAAATTGTAAGCATCTAAATATGTTGCGTTTTTGCGGCTTATTTTTGTAAGATTTCAATATGAAAAAGAACAAGGCTTCGTATGTATGTAAGAATTGTGGATATACTTCTGCCAAATGGATGGGAAAGTGCCCAAACTGTGGCGAATGGGGAACATTTGAAGAAGTCTCAAACACAACCACAAAAAAGGGTTCATCGTATAAAAAACCAGTCAAGCTGGCATCAATTGAATCTTCTCAAGACGAACTTACCTTTAATGGCGATTTCTCAAACATATTCTCCAAAAAGCTTATCAAGGGTGGCGTATATCTAATCTCAGGCACGCCGGGTATTGGAAAATCCACATTCCTACTTCAGCTTGCAAGGGATATATCGAATTCAAACAGCAGGGTTATATATGTATCAGCAGAAGAATCCCTATCTCAAATTGCGCAGCGCGCCAAACGATTAAAAGCAGAAAATGTTGAAGCAGCAACGACAAATAAAATAGATGAGATTATATCGCTGTTAGAGAACGAAAAACCAGATGTTGCAATAGTTGATTCCATACATACGGTTTTTGACGATAATTTGGATTATGTGATAGGCGGCATACAGCAGGTCAAACACTGTTCAGAGAAGCTAATAGATACGGCAAAAAGGTTATCCGTTGCAATATTTGTCGTAGCACATATAACAAAAGGCGGTGTTATTGCAGGACCTAAAACGCTTGAGCATATGGTTGATGCCGTTTTAATGATGGAAGGTGATAAGAATACCAATTTAAGGGTGCTGAAGTTTACAAAGAACAGGTTTGGATCGACAGATGAAGCACTAATTCTTGAGATGAAAGAAAGTGGATTAAAGGAAGTTAAAGATCCGACGCTTAAGTTTGTAAAGATAGAAAAACCCGTTGATGGTGTTGCATACGGTGCCGTTTTGGAAGGCAGAATCCCAATAGTGCTTGAAGTGGAAGCCTTATGCGTTGAGACGCCTTTGGGTATCCCGCGCAGGGTTTCCGTCGGATTTGACCTAAACAGACTTCACATGTTGCTTGCCGTGCTTGAAAAAAGGTTAAATATGCCGCTTTTTAAGTATGATGTTTATGTAAATGTGGCTGGCGGTATAAAGGCATCTTCAACACTGTTTGATGCTGCCGTCTGCTGTGCAATCATATCTTCATTCAAACGAAAAGCAATCAAAGAGAAAAGTGTAATCATCTCAGAAGTTGACTTATCTGGAAACTTGCGACTATTTGAAAAAGACACGGCAGTTATAGAGAAATTAGAAGAACTTGGATTTAATGTATTCAGCGCTTTAAATATTAAAAACATCAAGAGCCTTTACGAGATGATATAGCTTGTGCTATATTTAAAAAGATGAGTAAACACTTCTTTATCGCTGGACCTTGCGTTATAGAAAATGAGAAGATAACGCTATATACTGCTGAAAAGCTAAAAGAGATAGCAGAAAAATTCAAGATAGAGATTATATTTAAATCTTCGTTTGATAAAGCCAATAGAACTTCCATCGATTCATTCAGAGGACCAGGCATAGAGAAAGGTTTAGAAATTTTAAGAAAGGTAAAAGAAAGCTTTGGTTTTCAATTAATAACGGATATACACATACCTTCTCAGGCAAAAATAGCTGCAGAGATAGTTGATGTTATTCAGATTCCAGCATTTTTATGCAGACAGACGGACATGATTGTTGAAGCTGCAAAAACTGGTAAAATCGTAAACATAAAAAAGGGACAATTTATGGCGCCCTGGGATATGAGACATGCAACCCAAAAGGCAAAAAAAACAGCCGACTGTGAAGTGTGGCTTACAGAAAGGGGCGTTAGCTTCGGATACAATAACCTGGTTGTGGACTTCAGGTCTTTAAGAATAATGAAAAAGTTTGCAGATAAGGTCATATACGATGTTACACACTCCATGCAGATGCCTTCTGCATCAAGTGTCAGCGGTGGAACAAAAGAGTATGCCAAATGGCTTGCCTTTGCAGCGGCAAGTGTTGGCGTTGACGGATTGTTTTTAGAAGTCCACCCAGATCCTTCCAAAGCACTATCCGATGCTGCTGTAATGCTATCCTTAGAAGAGTTTGAAGAGATTATACCAACTATCCTAAATCACTGGGAAATTACCGATTCCTATGAAAAAAATTCATAAATACATAACCAAAAACTTCCTGATTGTCTTTTTGGTATCTTTAATTTTTAGCTCTTTATTGTTTATTCTTTCGGATTTCTTTAGCTCTCTATCGCTTATTTTAGAAAACAGTGTCTCGTTTAGATATATTGTAGAATACTATCTGTTCTTTTTACCTTATGTAATGTATTTGAGTATGCCATTGATATTTGGACTTTCCGTTGTAATAAGCTTGGGATACCTATCTATGAAAAACGAGATAATCGTTATGCGATCAAGCGGTCTTAGTATCTTTAAGATAGCATATCCCATTATTATTCTCTCGCTTCTGACTGCCTTTATAATGTTTGTAGGAAAAGAGAAGTTAGTCAATTACGGACTTCAAAGGTCGTCTTTTATAAAGCATTACTATTTTAAACATAAAGAGAATGTTGAATGGATAAAGATATCAGACTATTTTCTAAAAGTAGAACGGATAAACACAAAAGACAAAACCGCACGCAACATTACTGTATATAAAGTAAATAAGGATTTTAGTGGCATTGGTAAGATTTTAGAATGCAAAAGTCTTAAAATGAAAAAAAAGAGAGTTATACTAAAAGAGTGCTTGAATACAGAGATACCGTCAATGAATAAAAAAAGATTAAACAGCGTTGAGATAGAATTTAAAGGCGATTTTTATTCGCTTTTTTCGTTATCAAAATTCAAAGAACCTTCATTTGCGTATCTCCTTGACAAAATAAAGCAAGCAAGAAACAAGGACTATTACATATCAATGGTTCTTTTCAGGATTTTTTATCCATTCTCGTGTTTTATTCTAACTCTCATTGCCTTTGTCTTTGTGTTAAGAATAACTCCAAGAAAGAGTGGATTTATAAAAAATGTGTTTGTTTCAGGTATAACATTCCTTTTGTACATTGGCGGGCTTGAGATGCTAAATTCTATGGGAAAATATTCGATGATTAACCCAATTATCTCTATTCTGTTTTTTGTGCTTTTCTGGGTGGCTTTTTCTTTGTATAATCTATTAAAACTTGGTATTTGAGGTGCGTATGGAAGAGAAGTTTATTTACATTATTTCAGATGGGACAGGCGAGACGGCATCAAAGATAGTCAGAGCTTTTCTGGTTCAGTTTAAAAATGTAAACACCAAACAAAGGAAATTCATAGAGATAAGGGAGAAAGAACAGATTGACGAGATACTGCAAAAGGCTTTATACGAAAAACCACTTATAATCAGCACAATAGCAAATAAAGAATTAAGGGACTATGCCAACGAAGTCTTCACAAAAAACGGTATAATGATTATTGATATTTTTGGATACTTCATCGGCCAGTTTGAGCAGTTCTTCGGCCAGAAGGCAAGGAATGTATCAGGACTTTTACACAAAATCAGCGACCAATATTTTGAAAAAGTTAAAGCTATAGAATATACTGTTGAGCATGATGACAACAGAAGCACGCGAAGGTTGGATGAAGCAGACATCATACTTGTTGGACTTTCAAGAACAAGCAAAACACCGTTGAGTATCTACCTTGCACAAGAAGGTGGATACAAGGTTGCAAATTTTGCTATAGTTAAGGGAGAGAAGTTGCCTGATGCTCTTTTTAAGGTTGACCAGAACAAGATTGTGGGTTTAACTATAGACCCGATGAGATTGTATGAGATAAGAAAACAAAGGGCGAAGAAGTTGGGTATAGAGAATTCATCATATGCTTCTCTAAGTCGTATATACGAAGAGGTGGAATATGCCAATTCGCTATTTAGGCAGCATCCGCAGTGGCTTGTGATAGATGTAACAAACAGGTCGGTTGAAGAGTCGGCAAGTGAAATAGTGTCAAAACTATTTGGAAGAAAATTATAACTGTTTAAGGAGGTTTTGAAAATGGATAATTTAGCTTCTATCTCGTTAGCTGTAATTGCATTGGTGTATGCAGGATTAGCTTTGGGTGGTCTTATCGGAATTGTAGTCTTAATCAAGCTTTATGGAGACCTTAAAATTAAAGTTGAAGAGTTGAAAAAGCAGGTTGAACCTTATCAGTCAAAAGTTGATGATATGCTTTACAAAGTCCAGCAAATGGTGGATATAGCTGAAGGACTTGCAAACGATGCAAAGGTGCTCTCTTCAAAGGCAAAAGAGACAGGCATAGAAGTAATGGATAAGGCAAAAGAGACATCTATCGAAGTGATGGATAAAACAAAGGTATCTGTAAACGAAATATCTTCTTTGGTCGTAGATACGAAAAAAAGGGTTGAGAACCACACAAACTATGTGTTTAACAGGGTTAAATCTATTGAAGAAAAATTAGACGATGTCTATGCGTTTTTAGTAGGTATAACAAAATTCACATCCAAACTTTTTAAAAAGGAGGCATAATCATGTCTAAAAAATTTTTAGCCGTAGGAGTAATAGCATCAGTTGGAGTTATAGCCTATCTTGCAAGCAAAAAGGTAGATTCTGAGAAGATCTCAAAAATCAGAGAAAAACTGCCAAAAATAGAAACAGGAAAAGCCAAAGAAAATATATTTAAACAGAAAGAAGAAGTTGAAGAAAGAATTACTCAACTTGCAACAAAAATAGCAGACACAGCAAAAGAGTTAATAGAAAAAGGTTCAGAACTTGCAAGTGATAAAAAGCAGGCTCTTGTTGATTTAATAGAAGACGCTAAAAAGGCTATTCAGGAAGAGAGAGAAAGACTTAAAGAGATGAGAGCAAGACTTGATAATCCAGAAGATACGGAGGTCATTTAACAAATTGTCAAAAGATCATTCAGGCCTGTTTGAGTATTTCATATTTTTAGGATTTTTAATAGGTGGCATATATTTACTATTCTTTAAGTTAACGCTAATTACAATTATAGTATTTTTATCTTATCTTATAGCTCAAATATCTTACCCGTTTGAGAACATGCTTTTAAAATTCAAAATACCGCGCTGGGTTACTGGTCTTTTAATCTTGAGTGTAGTTATGGGCGGCATGGCTTTAATCTTCATCGTAGCCATGCCTGCTCTTATCAATCAGATAGCAGGTATAGAAAAACAGATACCCAACTTAATAAACGGCATACACGAAGAGATAGGAAAACTATATACATACTTAGGTTCAAAATTAGCTGGCAGCAAAGAGATTTACACTATAACAACCAGTGCGCTTGAATCTATCAAAAGCTATTTAGTCTCATTTGCCGTAAATTCTGTCACTGGACTTTTAAAAGGTGTATCTGCGCTTGCTATATTCCTTCTTATGCCTATTATCTCGTTTTTTATGATTATCTATAGAGAAAAATACAAAGCCGTTGTGAAAAACATTATCCTTACTATCTTAGGCGAAGACTATCTATCTGTTTTTCAAGATATACACAATGTAATAATAGGATACATAGTTGGATTGATTATTCTAATGATAGTCGTATCCGTATTGAGTGTTGCAGGATTGTACATTGTCGGTGTTGACTACGCTTTGCTGTTTGGCGTTTTGGGCGGTGCACTTTACATTATTCCATACATTGGAGCAATAATAAGCTTTATTCCACCGATAATCGTTGCACTGATTGTTCATCACAGTTTTCTTATGAGCATTGAAGTTTTGGTTGTTCTCCTGTTTATCCATTTTATCTCGGGTAATATCATAGCACCGTATATCTATTCAAAACAGCTTGAGCTTGACCCATTATCTGTACTGCTTGCAATTCTATTTTTTGGTGAGCTTTTAGGTGTATGGGGCGTAATTCTATCTGTGCCGCTATTGGGTATTATTGTTGTGAGTTATGAAAAACTTGTGCCAATTCTCATAAAAAGGAGAAGCATGTGATAGATTACAAGTCTGCAGGCGTTGATATAGACAAAGGCAATAGATTTGCCGAAAAGATAAAGGAATTAGTAAAAGTTTTACCAAAAGACGGTATTGTCTCTTCGATTGGTGGATTCTCTTCACTGTTTGAGTTAAACAGATTTGGTTGTGATCTTGTGCTTTCGTCTGCCACAGATGGCGTTGGAACCAAGCTAAAGGTTGCACAGATGGCAGGTATTCATGATACCGTCGGCATAGACCTTGTAGCGATGAATGTTAACGATATTATCACAAGCGGCACAATGCCGTTGTTCTTTCTGGATTATATAGCATATTCTGATTTAGAAGATAATGTGCTTGTTGATATAGTAAAAGGCATCGTTGATGGTTTAAAGGAGTCAAACTGCGCATTAGTTGGCGGTGAGACGGCTCAAATGCCTTCGATGTATGAGAAAGGCGAATACGACCTTGCAGGTTTTTGCGTTGGGATTGGCAAAAAAGAAGAGCTTCTACCCAAAGAATTAGAAGATGGAATGGCAATCTTAGGCTTTAAATCAAGCGGTTTTCACTCAAATGGGTATTCGCTTTTAAGAAAGTTATTTTTTGAAATCGGCGGATACAAGATTGATAGTCTCGTTTTGGGCACAAGCGTTGCAGAAATCTTGCTTAAACCAACGCGTATATATGTAAAACTGTTTGAGAAGATAAAGCCATTTGTTAAAGCTGCCGTCCATATAACAGGTGGTGGTTTTTACGACAACATACCAAGAGTTTTAAACGGTAAGTTTGATGCAGTAATAGAAAAAAACAGTCTGCCAAAAATGGACATATTTGAGTTTGTAAAAGATTTAGGTAAAATAGACGAATATGAGATGTACAGAACATTCAATATGGGTATAGGATTTGTCGTTATAGTTGATGAAAAAGATATTAAAAAGATAGAAGATGTTGCAGGTGAAAAATTCTACAGAATTGGTTATATTACAAATGGCAAAGGAGAAGTAAAAATTGTATAGGTTAGGCGTTCTTCTTTCAGGGAGAGGCTCAAACTTTCAAAACATTCTTGCTTCAATAAAATCAGGCTTCATAAAGAATGCTGAGATCGTCGTTGTGATAAGCAATAAAGCAGACGCAAATGGACTTAACATAGCAAAAGAGAACAAAATTGATGCACACTTCATCGACCCAGCAGGCAAAAGCAGGGAAGATTATGATAAAGAAGTGGTTGCAAAATTGAAAGATTACAAAGTCGATTTTGTAATACTTGCAGGCTATATGAGAATTCTCTCAAGCTATTTCATCAAAAGCTTTGAGAATAGAATATTAAACATACATCCTGCACTTCTGCCTTCGTTTAAAGGGCTTCATGCTCAAAGGCAGGCTTTAGAAAAGGGCGTTAAGTTTGCAGGTGCGACAGTGCACTTTGTTACAGAAGAATTGGACGATGGACCCATTATTGTTCAATCGATAGTTCCTGTATTTGACGATGATAACGAAGACTCATTAAGCGAAAGAATCCTAAAAACAGAGCATAAAATATACCCTTTAGCCGTAAAGCTACTGTGTGAAGATAAACTATCTATCAAAAACGGTAAAGTTAAAATAAAAGATGCAGAAACACCTAATAAAAACTTCTTTATAACCAATCCGTTAATTGGGGGCGAAGATGGAATATGAAGCTGTTATAGGTTTAGAAGTCCACATACAACTTCTAACAAAAACAAAGATATTCTGCTCATGCTCAACAGATTTTGGAGCACCACCAAACACGCATGTTTGTCCTGTCTGTTTGGGTATGCCAGGCGTTTTGCCTGTTTTAAACAAGCAGGTTGTTGAATTTGCTATAAAACTTGGCCTTGCTTTGAATTGCAAGATAAACAGATTCTCAAGGTTTGCAAGAAAAAATTACTTCTATCCAGACCTGCCAAAGGGATATCAGATATCACAATACGAATTACCAATCCTTGAAGGCGGATATGTCGAGATATTTGTTGATGGTGAATACAAGCAGATTGGACTTGAAAGAATACACATGGAAGAAGACGCAGGAAAAACCATACACAGACCAGACGGCAGCTATGTAGATTTAAATAGGGCAGGCGTACCGTTGCTTGAGATAGTCTCTCTACCTGTGATGCATTCGCCAAAAGAAGCTGGTGAATACCTGCGTTCTTTAAGGAGAATCGTCAGATACTTAGGCATCTGTGATGGCAATATGGAAGAAGGCTCTCTCAGATGTGATGCCAATGTCTCTGTAAGGCCTAAAGGCGAAACAAAACTTGGCACAAAAACAGAGCTTAAAAATATGAATTCGTTTAAGCATGTTGAAAAGGCGCTTGAATACGAAATAGAACGACAGATAGAAGTGCTTGAAGATGGCGGAAAGATTATGCAAGAGACGCGTCTGTGGGATGAGAATAAAGGCATAACAAAACCGATGAGAAGCAAAGAAGAAGCCTTTGAATATAGATACTTCCCAGACCCAGACCTTGTGCCTATCCTAATAGACGATGAGTGGATAAAAAGGGTTGAAAAAGAATTACCAGAACTGCCAAAGGATAAACTCAACAGATTCATCAAAGATTACGGCATAAAAGAAGAAGATGCAAGGGTATTGGTTGAAGAGAAAGAACTTGCAGACTATTTTGAGAAGGCAGCAGAAGGATACAAAAACCCACAAACCATAGCAAACTGGATATTAAGTGAACTTTTAGGTTATCTCAACAAAGACAATAAAGAGATAAGTCAAACACTTATAAAACCAGAGCAGTTAAGATCGCTTGTCGAACTGATAGATAAAGGCACAATCAGTGGCAAGATAGCAAAAAGCGTATTCAAAGAGATGTACGAGACAGGTAAAGAACCAGAAAAAATAGTAAAAGAGAAAGGGCTTGTTCAGATAACAGACAAAGGAGAACTTGAAAAAATTATTGATGAGATAATAGCAGCCAATCCAAAAGCCGTCGAGCAGTACAAATCTGGCAAGAAAAACACAATTGGATTCTTTGTCGGTCAGGTTATGAAAAAAACAAAAGGCAAAGCCAATCCAAAAATAGTAAATGAAATATTAACAGAAAAACTGGGGGGAGCATGAGAACTGTAATAAGAAACGCTTATGTGATAGCACCTACAAGCAATTTTGAAGGTTTTGCAGATATATCTATCGTTGATGGAAAGATTGAATCCGTTGGCGATGTTGTTGGCGTATCGATTGACGAAGAGATTGATGCAACTGGTTTAATTGCTGCACCAGGTTTTGTTGACATACATGCACATCTAAGAGACCCAGGCCAAACGCACAAAGAGACCATAGAGACAGGCCTTAAAGCAGCCAATAAAGGTGGATTTACAACCGTCTGTTGCATGCCTAATACAACGCCGACTATAGATAATGTTCAAACTGTTGAATACATAAAAAGAAAAGCAGAAAAATTAGACATTTGCGATCTATATCCGATAGGAACAATTACAAAAGGCGAGAAAGGCGAAGAATTAAGCGATATGATAAGCTTAAAAGAAGCAGGTTGCGTTGCATTTTCAGACGACGGCAGGCCTGTTATGAATGCTGAAATTTTAAGAAAAGCTTTAATATACGCTGAAGACTTAGATGTTGTGCTTACGCTTCATGAAGAAGACTTAAACATCTCTGGTGATGGTGTAGTAAACGACGGCAAAATTGCCTTTGAACTTGGTTTAAAAGGCATACCCAATGTATCTGAATCTTCCATAATTGCAAGGGATGTTGAGATAGCAAAAAGCACAAACGCACGAATGCATATATGCCATGTAAGCACAAGGGAATCTGTTGAAGTTCTAAAAAAAGCAAAACTCGATTCGTCAAATATCACATTTGAAGTAACACCACACCATCTCTCCCTTACCGATGAAGAGATAAAGGATTATAACACATTTGCTAAAGTTAACCCACCGTTAAGGTCTATTGAAGATGTTGAAGCCATACATACAGCAATAGCATCTGGGCTTGTTGATGCCATCGCAACAGATCACGCACCGCACGATGAAGATTCAAAGCGATGCACCATGCAGAACGCAGCATTCGGCATAAGTGGATTTGAAACAGCTTTTGCAGTTGTAAACACATATCTCGTTGAGAAGGGTATAATCTCTTTGGCTGATGCCATTGCTTTGATGAGTTCAAAGCCAGCAAAACTGTTTAAATTAGACGCTGGAACGCTTGAAGAAGGCAAAAACGCCAATATTGTTTTAATTGATAAAAACATAGAATGGACTGTTGATAGATTTAAATTTATTTCAAAAGGCAAAAACACACCATTTCACGGCAAAAAATTAAAAGGGAAGGTTGTAAAAACATTCTACAAAGGAAAAGTTGTATATAAGGGAGACTAAAATGGGCTTGTTCAGAAGAAAAAAGAAAAAGAAGGAAGATAAAAGGTGGGTTCAGTGTAAAAAATGTAATCAAACATTCTATACAGAAGAGCTTGAAAAGAATTATTGGATCTGTCCAAACTGTGGCAACTATTTTAGGATTTCTGCAAAAAACAGGATAAAGATAACAGCAGACGAAGGCACATTTAAGGAGTTTGACACAAGGATAACGACAAAAGACCCATTGAATTTTGTTGACCTTAAGCCTTATAAAGATAGACTAAAAGAAGCTATAGAAAAAAGTGGACAGAAAGAAGCAGTTATAAACGGTGTATGCACAATCGACGGCGAGCCGTGTGTTTTAAGTGTCATGGACTTTTCGTTTCTTGGTGGTTCTATGGGATATGCAACGGGTGAAAAAATCATAAGGGCGATAGAGAAGGCGATAAAGCTAAAGATAGGGCTTGTCATTATCAGTGCATCTGGCGGTGCAAGGATGCAGGAAGGCATCTTATCCCTAATGCAGATGGAAAGAACAGCAGCAGCATTAAGCCTTTTGGGTAAACAGGGTTTGCCTTACATATCCGTTTTGACAGATCCAACAACGGGTGGCGTTGCTGCAAGTTTTGCTATGCTTGGCGATGTGATAATAGCAGAACCAAATGCATTGATAGGTTTTGCAGGCCCACGCGTTATTGAACAGACAATAGGACACGGTCTGCCTGAAGGATTCCAAAGGTCTGAATTTTTACTTGAAAAGGGATTTGTGGATATAGTTGTAGAAAGAAAAGAGATTCCCAAATATATAGGCAAGTTTTTAAGGTATTTTTCAAACAATGTGAAAAAGAGATAAATGGATGAATACGACGAGCTGTCTATCTACAAAATAAGACAGACGCCAGAAGTAAAAGAGATAGAAGTATTTAAGAAGTTTCAAGGCAAGCAAAGCAGCAACCAGGAAAAGCAAAAGAGAAAAAAGAAAAGGGATAGCTTCAAGGAAGAGTTTTTAAAGCGCTTCAATCTTGATGAAGAGAGATTTTCGATTAATTTAATAAAACGGGAAGGCAAGTGGATGATTGAGATATGCCACAAAAGAAGTGGCAGGTGCGTTTATCAAGATTATGAGACAGTCTGCAGCATACTTAACAGAGCCTGCAGGCTACCTGATAACCTTGTAGGATATAACATCAACCTAAAGGCTTAAAAATGGAGAAGGTTTTAATAACAAGAAGAATACCAGAAAACGGTATAAATATATTAAAGTCAAGATTTGAAGTTATACTAAATGAAGAAAACAGAAACCTAACATACGAAGAGATAAAAGCATTAAGTAAAGATGTTTTTGGCATAGTAAGTATGGTATCGGACAAGATAGACAAAGGAATTATAGAAAATGCAAAGAACTTAAAAATCATAGCCAATTATGGCGTTGGGATAAACAATGTTGATATAGAAGCCGCTACCGAAAACGGCATTCTATTTACAAATACGCCTGATGTTCTAACTCAAGCAACGGCAGAACTTGGTTTTGCGCTTATCATCTCATTGGCAAGGAATATAACAGCTGCCGATAGATTTGTAAGAGAAGGAAAATTTGTCGGTTTTGACCCTGTGTTATTCTTAGGTAAAGAATTATACAAAAAAACAATCGGAATTATAGGAATGGGAAGGATTGGATCTCAAATAGCAAGAATGTCTCGTTTTGGATTTAATATGAGAGTCATTTACTACAACAGAAACAAAAATCCATACGATAAGCTTGTTGATGCAGAAAGGGTAGAATTAAAGCAGCTATTAAAAGAAAGCGATATAATTGTTGTATCCGCTCCGTTAAACGAAAAAAGCAGATATATGCTATCGTATGATGAGTTTGAATTAATGAAAAGCGATGCAATCTTTATAAACATCGGCAGAGGAGAGATAGTAAACACAGACGCTTTAATAAAAAAAGCACAAGATAGTCCAAACTTTAAGGTTGGTCTTGATGTGTATGAAAACGAGCCAAACTTCGATAAAAGGCTTTTAAATCTCAAAAACTGCATACTGCTTCCGCATATAGGATCTGCCACCTTTGAAGCTCGAGAGAAAATGGCAAAAATAGTTGCAGAAAACATAGTCAAAGTGTATGAAGGTAAGTGTCCCGACTTTGCAATTAACGGAGGTCATCTATGCAATGCAAACGATTGAGAATAACAGGCGTCGTTCAGGGTGTTGGATACAGAGCATGGGCAAAAAGACTTGCCGATATGCTTAATGTGAAGGGATATGTTAGAAATATGCCTGATGGCAGTGTTGAGATGGTCGTTTGCGCTGATGATAAAATAGTAAATGTTATGATAAACGCAGCAAAGAAGGGTCCTGCTGCAAGTGTGGTAAAAAATGTTGAAGTATTTGATACAGACTTCCAACCTAAAGAGGGGTTTGAAATATGGATGTAAACAAAAAGAAAACAGAAGAACTGTTGCAATACGGCATAGAAAGTTTCTTAAAAAACAGATTTGACAAGGCAGAGATGTTTTTCTCTTTGGTTTTATCAAAAGAACCAAAAAATAGAATAGCAAGATTTGGCATTGTTTGTATAGATGCCATAGAAGATGGGATGATTGAAGCAAAGGATATGTTCAGCGTCTTTGTATTCTCATCAGAAGAGCAGCAAAAAGCCATAGAAGAATTATTCGAAAAGTATCAAGATGGATCTTTTTATGTTGATGGTGATATGAATTACCTTTACGATCTATTGTCGCTTTACAATGTCAAGGCAACAAACATAGGCGAAGACCTTTACCTTTCAAAGGTCGAACCAGACAGAAACAGAGGCATCAACACCAATATGCTACTTGGCAAGGTATATGAGAAGATGGGTGACTATTCAAAAGCTATCGACTATTTGGCAAAGGCTGTAAAGATGAAACCGTTTGACGAAAACCTAAGAAAAGAGCTATTCAACATAGTCGGTAAAAAGAAAAATAGTGATGAGAAGTGAGATCCTTAAGGCTATAGAAGAAGCGGTAAAGATAGAGAAAGACAGCATTGATAAATTAATCAAAAAGATAGATGATTCTTTTGTTAAGGCAGTTGAGATAATAGATAACTGCAAGGGTAGGGTAATCTTCAGTGGCATGGGTAAATCTGGCCTTGTAGCCAAAAAGATATCGTCAACATTTTCAAGCATAGGCATAGCTTCAATATTTGTTCATCCATCAGAAGCAGCACACGGCGACTTAGGTGCAATAAGAAGGGAAGATGTTGCCATTCTTCTTTCAAATTCAGGCACAACACCTGAGATTCTCTTTCTTCTGCCTATACTTAAACGCTTCGGCATACCAATCATCTCCATAGTGGGCAATACAAATTCAGAGCTTGCCAAAAGAAGCGATGTCGTGCTTGATGCATCGGTTGAAAAGGAAGCAACGCCAGTTAGCCTTGTTCCCACATCATCAACGACTGTCGCACTTGTTATAGGCGATGCTTTAGCAGCAGGGCTTATCGTAAAAAGGGATTTCAAAGAAGAAGATTTTGCCTTCTTCCATCCTGGTGGTTCTATTGGCAAAAAACTGCTTGTCAAGGTTGAAGATTTGATGCATACAGGAGATGAGATACCGAAGGTTAAAGAAGATTATGATTTTAGTTCGCTTGTCTATGAGATATCGTCAAAAAGATTAGGTATGACGGTTGTTTTGGATAAGAATGATAACCTAAGCGGTGTTATAACAGACGGTGATTTAAGAAGAGCAATAGAAAGATACAGTAATGAACTTTTCAAAATAAAGGCAAAGGATATAGCTACAAAAAATCCAAAGGTAATAGATAGATATTCGCTTGCTGCAAAGGCGGCAAATATTATGGAGAAGTATTCTATAACCAGTCTTGTCGTTGTAGATGAGAATGGCAAAGTGGAAGGTGTGATTCACTTGCACGATATACTCAAAGCAGGGGTTTTATAATGGATATAAAGCTTATTATTATGGATGTTGATGGTGTTCTTACAGACGGTAGGATTATTTTAGACGATAACGGCACAGAATATAAGTTTTTCGATGTAAAAGATGGCCATATTTTTCACATAGTAAAGGAATTTGGCATAAAGCTTGCCTTTTTAAGCGGCAGATACTCCAAAGTAACCCAAATAAGGGCAAAACAGTTAGAAGTTGACGACTGTTTTCAAAATCAACACAACAAATTAGATGCATTCAAAAAACTCAAAAACAAGTATGAATTATCAAACGACGAGATTGCATACATAGGCGACGATGTAATTGATATTCCACCAATGATAATGGCGGGTTTTTCTGCCTGTCCGTCAGATGCTCACGAAGAAGTAAAAAAGGTTAGCGACTATATATCTAAATACAAAGGCGGAAAAGGAGCCGTAAGAGACATCATCGAATACATAATGAAACAGCAAGGCTTGTGGGACAAAATGATGGAGAAATACCTACTTTTAGACAGATATGATATCGTTTAAGAAACTCACGCTTCTTTTTGGGTATTTTGCCTTTTTTTTATTTTTTGGCATTTTGATTTTTCTATTTGTAGGGTTTGTTCAGCGTGAGATTACGCCACAGCAAAAGGTGAAGTTTGAAGTCAAAGAGAAGGCAAAGGGCGTCGATTTATGGAAGATAGCAGCAAAGAAGAGATATCACCTTATAGCGGATAATATGATTAAAAGAAAGAACGGCGTCGTTGAATTGCACAAACCAAAATTATGGATAATAGAAAAAGGCAAACCTGATATTTATATAAAGTCTGACAAGGCTTATATCTATCCTGACAATAATGTTTTAGCAGAAGGCAATGTTTATCTAAAAAAGGAAGATTTAAATATAAAAGGCTTTGATGCGTTTTACAATAGCAAAGCTTCAACCATATCAAGCAAAAAACCATTTAGCGGATTTGATAGAAAATCAAAGTTTAAGGGTAAGTCGTTTGTTTTTCTGGTTAAGAGAAATATTTTAAAAGCAAAGAAGGTGGAGATATGGCTAAAGTAAAACAGATAAGACCAGCTTCGGATAAATCAATATCTCATAGGTCTATCATATTTTCGTCAATATCAAAAGGAAAGGTTAAGATAAGCAATCTACTTTTTTCAGATGATACACTAAGAACGATAAAAGCTATGCAATCGATGGGTGTTGAGATAGAGACATCTTCAAGGTATGTTATAGTAAAAGGATCTGGAAAATACAGCTTAAAAGAACCCGATAATGTTATAGATATGGGCAATTCTGGCACTTCTGCAAGATTAATTAGTGGGATTTTAGCCGCTCAAAACTTTTTCAGCGTCATAACGGGTGATAACTCGTTGAGAAAAAGGCCTATGGGAAGGGTGATAAAGCCACTATCTCAGATGGGTGCAACGATAATTGCACGAAACAACAACCTTTTACCAATGGCTATAAAAGGCATAAATCCGACAAAGGGTATTATCTATAAAAGCCCTGTCGCATCTGCTCAAGTTAAATCTTCAATCCTGCTTGCAGGTCTATACTCACAGGATACAGTTAAGATTGAAGAACCATATAAATCACGCGACCATTCAGAGAATATGCTTAAGGCGTTTGGCGTTGATGTTATTGTCGATAAAACCACTGTAGAACTCGGCAAAAACAGGGAACTTATCGGTGATATAAACATAAATGTTCCTGCTGACATATCATCGGCTGCATTCTTTATGGTTTATGCAGCATTAAAGCAGAATGCAGAGATACTTTTAAGTGATGTTGTTTTAAATCCAACAAGAAGTGGCATACTGCGTGTTTTTGATATGGCTGGTGTGGATTATGAAATCATAAACGAAAGGGTCGAAAATTTTGAAGTAGTTGGCGATATACTTGTTAGATACACAAAAGAACTGTCTCCTTTTACCATTGAAGGCGAACTTATACCAACACTGATTGATGAGATACCTATACTTTCAATCCTTGCAATATTCTGCGACGGCACAAGCTATATAAGAGATGCAAGCGAACTAAGAAAGAAAGAAAGCGATAGAATTGCTGCTATTTGCACAAATCTAAGAAGGGTAGGCGTTGAAGTTGAAGAATTCGAAGACGGATTTGCAGTAAAAGGCAACAGAAATATTCAACTAAAGCCTGCTGTCATTGAAACGCACTTTGACCATAGAATAGCGATGAGTTTTACAATCCTAAAGGCAGTAAGCGGCGCTGATATAAGCATATCAGAAACACGGTCTATCTCTGTCAGCTATCCAAACTTTCTGGATCATTTAAGCTATGTAAGTTTGTGAAAA
>CAYTZD010000023.1:0-22076 GCA_964442345.1 uncultured Hippea sp.
GGAAAAGATGAATGTAAAAGAAGCTATAAAACAGAGATTTTCGACAAGGGCTTATCTAAATAAACCTGTAAGTAAAGATATTATTTATAAAATCCTTGACATAGCAAGGTTCTCTCCAAGTGGCCACAATATTCAACCGTGGGAAGTTGCAGTTGTTATGGGTAAAAAGAAAGAAGAACTTGCAGAAAAGTTAATGGAAGCAGTAATAGACAAAAAAGAGAGACGCTTTGATTATGAGCATTACACAAAAAACCTACCACCCAAGCTAAAAGAGAGACACAACACCTGTAATAGGCTTATATTCGAGCATAAAAATATAGACCCAAAGAAAGACAAAGAGAAGCTGTTTGAACACATACTGCAAAATTTTAAGTTTTTTGATGCACCCGTTGAACTTATACTTATGACTTACAAAGGCATTGGCGATGCTGCATTTTTGGATATAGGGATGTTTGCTCAATCGATAATGCTAACAGCTTTAGAATTTGGCCTTGCCACATGCCCGCAAACATCAATTGCAATGTATCCAGATATAATAAGAGAGACCCTGCAGATAGATGAAGACAAGATTATAGTTATGGGATTGGCGCTTGGCTATCCAGATAACGAAGCCCATATAAATAAACTGAGAATGCCAAGAGACGAAGTTGAAAGGTTTACCACATTCTTTGAGTAATGGAGAAAGAAACCGCCTTAGCCGTTCTTGGAAAGTTAGAAAGCAAGCTATTTGAAGCACTATTTAACCGCAACAGGCAAAAGATAAAAGAGATTATAAAAAAAGAAGAAAGCATAATAAAAAGCTCAAAGGCAGCAGACTGGCTTTTAAGCGATATAAAGACGCTACTTTTAAGCAAATCAATCTTAAAAAAACTCAAAGATAAAGAGATATTTACAATTTATGACCTTCTAAACATAAAACCGCTGAGAGTTGAAAATTACTCTCTTGTAAACCCAAAAGAGATAAAAAATTCAAGATTCTGTGCAGTAAAAGGCACAGTATTATCAAAAGAGAATAAAAAAAGGGTATTCACGCTAATCTTAGATTCAAATGGCTTACATATCAGATGCTTCTGGTTCAATCTAACGCCATACCTAAAAAAGATGCTCTCATCTATAAAAGTAGGAGATATTGTTGTCTGTTCTGGCAAGCTTCAGGTAGATGGTTTTATAAAGCAGTTCCACCACCCACGCATCGAAAAAGAAGAAAACTTCAAAGAATCATTAAAAATTGTCTATCCTTCAATAGGTATAAGAAATTCCAACCTTCAAAACATTATAGAAAAAGCCCTTCAGTCTGCACCAAAAGAGCCATTCGAATATCTGCCTTATAACATTATTCTAAAAAACAAGATTGTGATGCTAAACGAATTTTATAAAAAATTGCACACAAAAGGCGAAACAGAAGAGATAACCCATAGATTCAAATATGAAGAGTTATTCTTTCTCATACTTGCCTTGGAACTTCAGAAAAAAAGAGTAAAAACCCAAAAAGCACCAATAATAAGCATTGATGAGAACTTTTTAGAACAGATAGAAGAGAATTTGCCGTTTGAATTAACAAAAGACCAGAAAAAGGCGATAAATGAGATACTCTCCGACTTAAAAAAAGACAAACCTATGTTGAGACTGCTTCAGGGCGATGTAGGATGCGGCAAAACCATTGTGGCTTTGATAAGCGGACTTGCAGCCTTAAAAAATGGTTATCAGATAGCAATTATGACGCCAACGCAACCATTGGCAAGCCAATTTTTCCAACAGGCTAAAAATCTCTATGAAAAATACGGCTTCTCGGTTGAAATACTTTTAAGTCATACAAAAAACAAAAAAGAGATATACAACAGGCTAAAAGACGGCAAGATAGACTGCATCGTTGGGACACATGCCTTAATCCAAGACGAAGTTAACTTTAAAAATTTGGGATTTATAGTAATAGATGAACAACACAGATTTGGCGTTGAACAGAGAAAAAACCTATCAAACAAAGGATTATTCCCGCACACCTTGATAATGAGTGCAACACCCATACCACGAACCCTATCAATGATTTTATACTCAAACGGTGAGCTATCAACGATAAGAGAGAAACCAGCAGGCAGAAAAGAGATAAAAAACTTACACTTTTTCAAAAGAGATAGAGAAAAAGCATACAAAATAGCAATCGAAGAGATAAAAAAATCGCATCAGGTATATGTGATAGCACCGTTAATCGAAGAGAGCGAACACTTTGAGAATCTAAAAGCAGCAGAAGATCTATTCAACGAACTAAAAAACGGCTATCTAAAGGGAACAAGAATAGCACTTCTGCATGGGAAACTTCCGCCACAAGAAAAGGAAGAGATAATAAACGACTTTAAAAATGGCAAGATAGATTGTCTTGTAAGCACGACGGTAATAGAAGTGGGTATAGATTCACCTAACGCAACGGTTATAATTATAGAAAACGCCGAACGCTTTGGCCTTTCTCAGCTTCATCAGTTAAGAGGCCGCATAGGCAGAAGCAATCTTGAAAGCTTTGCAATATTTATAACGGATGAGAATTTATCAGAAAACGCTTGCAAACGCATTGATGCTATTCTAAAAACAAACGACGGCTTTGAGATAGCAAAATTAGACCTTAAACTACGTGGAACAGGCGAGATTCTTGGAACAAGACAGCACGGAAAAGACCTTATATACACAGACATCCTAAAAGACATAGAATTAATAAAAAAGGTAAAAAGTGATGTTGAATTTTTAATCAAAAAAAACTACCCATTAAACGAAGGTTTGATTAAAATGTTAAAGTACAAATGGGAAGAGAGATTAAATTACATAAAGGTGGTGTAAGATGAGAGTCGCCGTTGGACAACTGCAGGTTATAGCAGGTGATGTGGATAAAAATTTCTCAAAAGGAACAGAACTGATAAGACAGGCAAAAGACGAAAAGTGTGAACTTATCCTTCTGCCTGAAGTCTGGACAACAGGTTTTCTATTTAAAAAACTAAAGGATTTATCAAAAACAACGCCAGAAATATTAAAAGAGTTAAAGAAACTCTCAGATAATATCTGTATATGCGGCAGCTATGTTGTCGATGATGAAGAAAGCGACAAGGTTTTTAACATATTCTACGCCATAAAAGACGGCAACATCCTATTTGAATATAAAAAAACCATGTTATTTGGCACAACAGGAGAAGATAAATACTTCAAAAACGGCAATTTTACGCAAAAAAACACATTTGAGATTGATAATGCAACCATAGGCGTTAGCATCTGCTATGAATTGAGATTCCCTGAATTTTTCAGAAAAGCAGTTTTAAAAGGTGCGGTTATTCATCTGCATCCAGCTATTTGGCCTAAAACACGATTAGACCACTGGAATACTCTAACCAAAGCCAGAGCCATCGAAAATCAACTATTCTTGTTAACTTCCAACGGAACAGGTATAAGCGGAAAATGGGAACTTGCAGGACATTCAACAATCTTCAACGGCTGGGGAGAAATCCTAACCACAGCAAAAGAATCAGAAGGCATATTTATCGCTGATTTAAACCTAAACGAGATAGAAAAAATAAGAGAACAGCTCCCATCGCTGGATGATTCCAAAATCTTTAAAGATTTATATCTAATACCTTAACGATTCGCATAGTTATATAGCTTTTATACATCCTATTTACTGTTAACATCAATAAAAAATCCTTTTAGTTCTTCAAATCTTATCCTATTGTATTTCTTGATATTCACAAAACTTTTATTGTCAACCATTCTTCCAAACAGCACCTTGCCTTGAAAAAATAGCTCTTCTATAGAGCCTTTTAAAGCATTTTTCTCAAACATAAATTTGTTGTTATGGCACTGCTGGCAACTTTTACCATAAAGTGATATTGTATGCGGAGAATATGGAACTATAGCAGCCATATCATTGACATCATCAAATACAATTCTGCCATTTTCGTCTTTATATGTAAGTCTATATTGAAAAAGCGGCCTTCCTATTCTATACATACCGTCTTTATCTTTAACCAAAACAAAAGGCATCCACCGTCTTGCAAGCCAGCCAGAATACCATATCCCACTTTTAAGTTTATTGTCTATATAATCTGGCATTGTAGGTTTTATGCTTGGATTTTTCAAAGCTTTTCTCAAAAACTGTTCAAGATATGGGTCTTCCTGATAAATCAAGTTTTTCCACATTGCGTAATTTTTGGTCTTGTCAAGATAGAGATTTAACTGAAAGTGGTTTGACTGCCAAAGCGAATGACAAGCACTGCATGAAACATTTTTATGGTATTTATGTGCATCCAATGTTTTATTAAACTGACTAACCTTGTAATTCTTGCCGTTAACAGATTTAAAAATATACACATCGCCAATCTTTCTAACAAAACGGCTATTGGGTTTTTTGTTATATCCACCATGACAATCAGCGCAGCTTATTTTTATTGCATCAAGCTCCCTTTCATAAAGTTTGTGATCACCCATAACATCGGACTTCTTATGACAATCAACACATGTCAAACCTTTCTTAAAATGAATATCGCTGCTTAGATGATGCTGACCTATGCCGTATAGTCTCATCTTGAAATAGCCGCTTTTTTCTATAGGAGAACGAAACGATTTATCGTAATCCTGCGGAAACAGACCAACATAATCACTTCCTACAAATTCGTTGTTATGGCAGCTCAAGCAGCTTGACATCTTTGGGTGCCTAAAAAATCTATGCGTCTTTGAAAAACCCTTCTTACCATAAACTATAGCATCCATCCCTTCGTATCTGCCAAATTTTGAATATTCCATATGGCAAGCTGCGCACCCTTTTGCCCTGTATGTGCCAACAGTCCCAAAAGAGTTATTCTGAATATGACACCTTAAACACTTTCTCCTTAATAAATCATCAACCAAATCAGCTGGATTTTTTATTTTGTCTTTTGGCTGCGGTATAGCTTTTAAATGCTTTGTTTTAAAAATACCGTAGATAGGTTTATAACTGCCTTGCGCATGCCACACAAATCGAGTTATATTTATAGCCGAAGAAAGTGTTCCATGAAGCGAATTTTTTACTCTTTCTATATCCGATTTATGACATCTTGCACACTGCCTATCAACATATTCAAAAGAAGACGGATTTTTTATAACAACTTCATGCGAATAAACATTATTACGATTCTCTTTTAAAACATGGCATTCTATACAGCTTAAATTATGAATTTTATCAATCTTTTCTATCTTATGACAACTTGTGCAATTCCTTATACCTTCTGCATAGGCAGATATAGACAAAACAACAAAAGCAATAGCAATAATCACTTTGAGCATGGCGTTTTACCTTCTAAAAACAATCTTTTTGATTTTTTAAAATCCTTGTAAACTTTATCAGAATAACTACCATGACACAAAATGCAACTATATGCAGAAACTATAGAATTTATCTCTTTTTTATTAAAAGCCCTTTCGGTTTTTATAGATACACCCTGTAGCTGTTTTCCTTCAATATTTACAAACGCATCAAGTGGAAAATCTATCGGCAAACCTGAAAGCCTTGAATTGTAAACGGGACTAAAGATTATCTTGTTGTCTTTAATATGCAAAGATCCCCTGCCTAATCCAAGTGTTGTAGGATTGAAGTGACAATCTGTGCAACTTCTTGATTTTAATTGTGTTGTATGTGGATCCCATGATGCAAAAAACAGCCTATAAAACTGTTTTTCTGGCTTTATCCCATTTGAATAAACCGTAACAAACGATTGACAACCTGGTGCGAACGGCATAATTTTACCCTTCCAACCAACACCAAGCGTTGGATGAGAAAATCTGTTGAACGAACTAAATTCCCTGAATGCGCCCTTTGTTGGTTTGTGTAAAAGCCAATCAAACTGCTTTTTGTTTTTAAAGTTCGCAACATGACAACCATAACAAGACGGCATCCATTCAGAATGACAAGCCTGACAGGAAAGCTTTTTGTGTATGTCGAGTGTATGGTAGGGTTTATTTGACATTAGCTTCATCTCCATAGGCTTTCCATCAAGCTTTCTATAAAAAAGTATTTTACCATTTTTGTCTTTTTGAAGGTTATAGATAGGTCTAAAATCCTTGTGCGTATAAGCTATTTCTAAACCATCCCTTAACGGTATTTTCGCATTTGTCTGTGCAAGCAACTTAGCCAGTTCGTTAGGTTTACCAAATTGCGGACTATGACAATCTTCACACTGTATTACAACCTGATCTTCAAATCTTTTATGCTCATAACCATCGCCCATTATGCCGTGTTCTGTATGGCAATCTATACATTCAAGATGAGCCTTTTGCCAGTGAATATCGGCATGAAGTTTTAAATAATACCTGCCACCGCCTTTAATTACATGAGAAAACTCACCGTGTTTGTAAGGTGTTCCATACCCTGCTGATTGAAATTGACCAAAGTAGGCAAGACCTATCCTATTAGAACGATTATGACACTTTAGGCAGTTTGAAGATGGTATGCGTGTTGTCAAAATTGTGTGTGGGTTGTTTTTCTCTTTTACTCCGTGACAATCAACACATCCACCACCCCTAACCTTCTGCTTTGAAAATATAGACTGAAGTTGATTTATGTGGCATGCTGCACACATCTTTCTAAAATAATTAACCGTGAGATTATCCGTTTTTAATTCCTTAATCTCTTCAATAGAAGGATAACTATCAATACCCAAATACTTCTTATTCAAAACGCCTATAATACCTTTATTTGTTGCCATTATAGATTTCTCTACTCTATCGATAACATCAGAATGACACTTGGCACAATACTTAGACGCATATTCAAGCCTTGCAGGATTCTTCACCATTCCCTTGTGAGCCACATTTTTATCTGTTGCATATCTGTTTCCACCATGACATGTTGCGCAACCAAAAACAGAGATTGGATGCGACTTTCCTATAGTCTTTATGTTGCTATGACATACAACGCACGAATCAACAGCTTTTATAGTGGTCTTTTTCTCTAAAGAAAACTTAAACGCTACAACAACTACAACAAACAAAGCAGATATAACAGCAATCCATCTAAACCAAGCTGATCGCAACATAAAATATAACCCATAGAACAAGTAATATGTTTATAGTTTTAGACCTTAATTTATTATAAAACATAAGAGCAACAAAAGGAAAAAAACCAAGCAGAATAGCAACATCAACATTTACATTCATCTTTAACATATTCTCAACACCTTCGAAAAACCAAGGTCCTGTCAAATGCTTTGAAGCTAAATTAAAAGGAATATCTTCTGGCATTCCAAAAAACAGCATAGAGATAACACTTACCGACAAAGCTATAGATACAAACTCAATTTTTGGTAAAACCTTTTTTGCATGATAAAAAATAAACAGAAAAAAGAGAGAAGGTAAAAATATCACATGCCACAAAAAAAATTTCCAGTAAAAAACAGAAGAATCACCCAAAAACAAAACAAAATACTTTAAAATCATGCTATCTTTCATCATGTTTTGAGCAACCAAAGCAGCAGATTGACCATTCTGGTCTGCCTTTAGAACATATCCGCTAAACATCAAAAAGATAATAACGACAAAAGCCAAACCACCAAACAGATAATCAGGCTTCGCCTTTGGTTTGTTATAAGAGAGAAAAAGCTCTACAATTACATGAAAAATAACAAAAATAAGTAGAAGCTCTGATGAAAAGTAGTGAAGTTTTCTAAAAAACAGACCAAATGGTATTATATATGTTATCTTCTGAACACTTTCAAATGCATGCTGTGGATGATAGGCAAAAACAAGCGGTATGCCGCTTACTAAAGCAACAATAAACAGAGCCTGACATATCCATGATACTATGTAATCTATCTTCATCCTATGATTAAATTATTATTAACAAGCTTAAAAGTCAATCTGTTAAGCGGCTTTTTGGCAGGACCCTTTAATCTTTCACCTTTTAAGTTAAACACACTTCCGTGACACGGACACTCAAATAGCTTCTTTTCGTTATTGTAATTCACTATACATCCCATATGAGTACAATGGGCATCGAAAACTTCATAACCCTTACTGGTCTTTAAAATAAAAATGCCATAATCCTTAAAAAATACAATCCCCTTATCTATTTTATTTAATGGAATCTCTATTCTTTTTTTGCCATATAAAAAACTCAAAAAATAATAAAAAGGGAAGGCTAAAGCCACAATGCTTAACGCAGGCAGATAGGCTAATGCCTTCCCTAAAAAATCCCTTCTATCCAAATCCGTTTAGCAGCCTTCTATCTCTTCTCCTTCACCTTCAGCAGAAGGTGCTTCTTGTGGCATTTCAGCTTCTTCTTTCTTTGGTTCAAGCGTAATATCTGGATTACCACCAGTAATCTTTACGATAACCATATTGTAATTATTCCACGCCTTTTTACTCCAAGGATTAGCCTGAACCGCTTTCTGTGCGTACAATTTTGCTGAGTATAAATCATTATTTTGCAAAGCTTCCTGAGACATTTCTACATACTTCTCACATAAAGCCTTATCCATTCTATAGTAGTCAGATTGACTTGCCCTTATCTGCAGGCCACCAAAAACAAACAAGAATATTGCTATCACACTTGCAACAATCCATACTCTCTTCATGGCTTCCTCTCCTTTCAATCATTCATACTCACATAGTAAACATTAGGTAATGTACCTTTATCTTCCTGAAGTCTCCAAACTTTTTTAGCATCTTTTAATAGCTTGTAAACCTTGCTGTTTTTGTCATTTAAGTCTCCAAAGTTTCTTGCTTCACCCACGCAAGTTGCGACACAGGCAGGCTCAAGACCATTACTTATCCTTGGCAGACAGAATGTACATTTATCAACAGCTGTCAACTCTTCGTTGTAATATCTTGCGTTATAAGGACAAGCTTCCATACACGCCTTACAGCCTATGCACATGGATGGCTCAACCAGTACAATACCATCTTCTTCTCTTTTATAACTTGCACCGGTTGGGCAAACATCAACACACGGAGCGTTATCACAATGATTACATAGTACAGGAAGAAAGCTTACAACGGGATTACCATCAACACCTTTTTTCTCAATCTCTAAAACCTGCGTTCTAAACATCTCTTTATTAATAGGCACTTCCCATTCGAATTTGCAGGCACTATAACATGCCATGCACCCTATACACCTATCCTGCACTATAACCATGGCATATCTATGCTTTCTATTCTTTGCATCCATGATTAACCCCTAACCTTCTTTATTTTGACGAAAGCGTTGTTTAAAGCTGCTGCCCCACTAATCCTATCAACGCCATCGCTACACAGAGATGAATCAGAAGCTCCTTTCTTGTAAGCAACTTCAAGGAATTTGGAGATATGTCCAAATCCATGAGCAATAAATACACAGTCTCTTCTTATTCTTGATGTAGGTTTCACTTTTATAGGCTCAGAATCAATACCTGTCTCAAGACTATGAAGGACAACTTTATCATGCTCTCTAAGTCCAAGCTTCTTGGCTTCTTCCTCGTTTATCCACAATTCGTTTTCTGGATATATTTCTGCAAGCATCTTATTATTTTGAGTTCTTGCATGGGTATGCATAGGTACTCTTCCAAATAACAACCTGTAAGCTCCACTTTCTTTCGGCTGGAGGGGTGGAACATACTTGGGTAGCGGATAGTAATACTCATCATTCTTTTCTTCGTAGAATTTAGCAAGCTTTGTGGAATAAAGCTCGACTTTTTTGGTGGGCGTTTTAAATATAAGCTCTTCTCCTGCAGCCTGTGGGAAAGGCTGTGCGCCTTCAAATACCACAACACCTTTTTCTTTTAGCTCTTTTCGCTGTTCTTCTGGCAAATCTTTCAGCACATCTTCTATTCTCTCTTCGATACTCTTTTCAAAGTATTTGCCATGACCCAATCTCTCTGCTATGCCTTTTGCTATATCCCATGCACCCTTCGTATCAAACAGTGGTTTTACAGCAGGCTCTCTTATTGCAATAAACGGATAAGCGTCTTTTTGGACATGTGGTAGATCATATCTCTCAAGATAGACAGATTCTGGCAGTATAACATCCGCATACATACTGATGTCGTTTGGTATTATGTCTATATCAACTATAAGGTCAAGGTTAGGTATAACTTCTTCAATAAGCTTATTCTTTCCTATAGAAGAAGAACCTATCGGATTTGTTCCATAGAGAAGCCAAGCCTTAATAGGATAAGGTTTCTGTGTCCTTGTGGCTTCTATCATACCGTTTTCTCTTCCTAAGCTTTTTGGAGCAAGCGGGAATAATGTTCCTGCACCGTCAGCTCTCTCGTCGGTTGGCTTTGGTGGTTCTCCTTCTTTTGGCTCTTTAAACTCTATTTCTCTAACATCACACTCGCCTTTATTGTATTCCGCTAATATATAAGCATACTTGCTTCTTACCCATATACCGCCTGGAACGCCCCAATTCCCTGCAAGTGCGTTAAGTATAGCTATAGCTCTTGATGTTTGAGTATCGTTGCCATATCTTGAGAATCGTCTTGGTGGAACAGCAACAACATTTGGAGCATATTTTGCAAATTCCCAAGCAACTGTTTCTATTGTCTTTGCATCTATACCTGTCTCTTTCTCTGCCCACTCTGGTGTATATTGTTTTACATGTTCTGCAAGCTGACTAAAACCAAAGCAGTACTTATTAACAAAGTCCATATTAACCAGTCCGTCTCTTATCATTACATGTATAATACCCAAAATAAGAGCAAGGTCTGTTCCTGGTCTTACAGGAAGCCACCTATAAGCCTTTGCAGCAGTTTCAGAAAATCTTGGGTCGCAGTAAACCAACTTTGCTCCTCTTGCCAATGCTTCGGTTACATCTTCTGCTTCCCTTACCTGTAAAGAGCCAAGCAGGTTTCTTCCAAAAGAGATTATGTATTTTGAGTTTTTAAAATCGAAAGTTGAATGCCCTGAAACACCCGTTCCATAAGTTAGAACCCAGCCCACTTCTCTTGAGCCCATACATTGAGAATAAGCCGGTATAACAACATTAGGCGTTCCTATAGCATGGGAAAGAATAACAAATGGTTCTTCTCCTGTTCCATGCAAAAAACTTGCAACACTTCTTGCACCATACTTATTGGTTATCTCTTTAAGCTTATTAGCTACATAATCAAACGCTTCATCCCAGCTTGCTTTTTTAAATTTTCCTTCCCCTCTTTTTCCTACCCTTATAAGCGGATATTTGAGTCTGTTAGGATCATATAAAGATAAAATTCCAGAATTTCCCTTTGCACAGAGATGCCCTCTGTTGTTTGGATTCAAAGGGTTACCTTCAAGCTTATGAACAACGCCGTTTCTCGTATGAGCTATAACACCGCAATTCCAAAAGCACATCTCGCAGTATGTAAAGCTTGTTTTTCCTTTGTCGTAATGTGTCATTTTTTCATCATACAACTCTTTCTTAGACTTAGCAGACGAACTCTTTGAGAACATGCCACCTGCCGCTAAAGCAGAAGTCGTTATGGTGGCAGTTTTTATAAATGCTCTTCTTGTTATTTTAGCCATGGTTTTCCTCCTCTAATCGGAGAATCCGACTTCCTAAAACATATAATAAACCCATAACTCCTGCAGCTGAAATAAACAAACTTATCTCAGCAATTGACGGGAAATAATGTAAGACTTCAACTTTATCAAAATATACAGAGTTCACAGGAATAATCTGTCCTGCAATAACGGCATCATACCTCATAAAGAATACACCTATTATTACACAAAAAGCGGCAAACAGTGATGCCTTCAGAGATTTAAATTTTGATAAGAGTAAAACAAAGAAAGGAATCAGGATTCCAATAATTACTTCAAAAAACCAGAAATTAAATGCCATAGAACCAGCAATAAGCTCTTTTGTTGCCTGATAGGTCATAGGCTCTCTTCCGTAAAGCAGCGTTATAATCCTCCAGATTTTTACAAATATAACAGCAATAAGCACCAAGAATAAGGTTTTTGAGAATGTCTTTAATGCCGTTTCAAGCCTCTCATCGGAGAGTTCTTTTCTACTTATGAATAGAATAATAATTGCAAAGGAAGCTCCCAGTCCAATAGCCGAAAGAATGAAAAACATTGGCATAAACGGACCATGCCAAAAAGGTCTTGCCACATTTGCAGAAAAAACAAACCCCATATTACTATACGCACTTATTCCAACCACAAATCCCAATAAGCTTGCAATAAATGTGTATTTTTCCTTATTGGCAAGAAGCAAAAGAACTTCAGCTATAACAATAGGTAATTCCATAGCATACAAAACAGACATCCACCAGATAGGAGAAGTCCAATGAAACGGAACAATATTTATCACAAATCTAAGTATTTGTAATCTAAAAGGCCCACCTAAATCCCAAAAGATTATAAAAAATCCAGCAAGCAGAGCACTCAAAGCCATCCACATAATCTTTCTGCTTAACACATGAAAATTCTCAAAACCAAACAAATGACCAAAGGCTGCAAGTAAAGACAAACCTGTTGTAATACCGACAAAGAACGAATAGCCAATTATGAGAAGCCCCCACGAAATCTCACGTGTTACATTATAACTTGCCTCCTGGCCATTAAAAAACACCAACGCCATACCTATGCCACCGACAGCAACAAGCAACAGATAAAATACAACCCAGCCATCAATGGCAAAGCGCTCCTTTAAGATTCGCTGAGACATACTTCCCCCTTCTTAATCCTATTTAGAAGATTTACAAGTATTGACAAAATTTCCCCATATATCTTGCTTTTATCCTTTACACACTTATAAAACTCGTTTATCCAACCAAGATGCTCCTTAACCATCTTGCATGCTTCTTTAAATCTTTTCTCCTCTATAAGGAGCGAAAGAAATCCAATCTCTACAGAGATATGATCTGGTGGCATTTTAAGCTCATCCCTGTTGTATCTATAGCCACACTTTTCATAGAACCTTTCAACACTTAAAGCCTCATTGCCCATAAGTCTCTTTTTAAACCACCAAGATTCATACGGTACACATTCGACGCCGCCAAACTTTGCATCAAACATATTAATATAATGACTCTGCAAATCATCCAAACTCTTATCCTTCAAAATCTCATCCACCTTATTTGTGGATCCCACAAGAGAAAATAACTTTGCAAGTTCATCTTTTATCTCTTTTTCTGGATAATAGAGTAAATCTGCACAAACCCCTAAGGCTTCTGAAAGCTCATTCATATTTTCATCTTAAAAAAGCCCTCCTTCTGTCCAACCAGAAGAAGGGCTTCAGTCCTGTTATTTTTTTCTTACTTCTTTACACCCTTGCCCATTCCAGCAGGTTCACCCTTCTCAATTGGCAAACCAGCCTTTTTCCAGGCAAGGAAGCCACCTTTTAAGTTGTAAGCTTTATAACCAAGCTGAACCATGTCATATGTGGAAATTGAACCCCTTCCACCAGTTTTGCAGTAAACAATGTAAGTCTTGGACTTATCTTTGAACCACTTAAGAGCTTTGAAGTCCAATAATCCTCGTGGAGCCCATACTGCCCCAGGAATATGGCCAGCTTTATACTCTGGCAAGCTTCTTACATCAACAAAAATCGCACCTTTCATCTTTGCTGCTTTCTGTGGTGCTACCTGCTGGATGTGCTGTTTTGCAATCTCCATCTTCTTTTTGGAGACAGGCGTACCAGCATAAGCACCAAAGCTCGCCGTAAAGATAAACATACAAGCTGCTACCATTGATACAAAAAACCTCTTCATAAAGCACCTCCCTTCACAAAATTTATTCTTGATTTAATTATATAGAGAAAGAAAATTAATAGATGTGATTTAAATCACACCTTAGATCAAGATCCATTTAAGCAGTAATCTTGAAGTTTTTTTAAATCCTTTACAACTATCTGCTTTTGACCTATATCCAATACACCTTCTTTTTTCAAACGAGACAAAATCCTACAGACAGTCTCTCTACACACTCCGCTTAATGATGCTATCTCGTTTTGAGTAAGCGGAATAACATATCTCTCTTCTTTAGCAAATACATAGCTGTCATCTGTCAATATATTAAATATCCTAACTTTTGTATCGTTTAATGCGACATTCTCAAGAATTCTCGACTTTACAAAAAATCTGTTAGCCATCATGTTGAGAATTTTAACATAAATATCCGGATATTTTTTAAATATTCTCTCAATATCTTTCCTATAAATATAGTAAACACTGCTTTCTTCTATAGCCCTTACATTGGAAACAGCCCTACCAAGAGTAAAGGCAGCAAGACAAAACGGTTCAAATGGTTTTATATACCAAAGTGTAAATTTTTTACCACTCTCACTATTTTTATAAACTTCAACCTTTCCATCTTTAAGTATAAAAAGCCCATCCACAACATCGTTCTCTATAAATATTATCTCACCTTTTGTATAATTTTTAACCCTTATATGCTTATCTATCTCTTTTAGAGCTTCGCTGTCTAACTGGGAAAATATTTCTATATTCTTAATAATCCTTGTATCCCTCATTTTTCTCCTTAAAAATTATACATCAAAACTCTTAAACTATCAATCTAAATTAAAAGCCAAAAAATAAAAAACTTAAATATTCTTTTCTATTCTAAAAAAGGCAACGCAGCATAATTAATCAATACTATCAGAAACTTAACTCATATCAAAAAAGTATCTTAATAGTTGACTTTTTAGAAATAATTTTTTATATTTTAGTTAGGTAAAGTTAAATAACTTTTTAGGAGGTTGTAGATGAAAAACAAAGTAGTTGGAGCAAGGGAAGCTTTAAGCGTCATTAAGGATGGAGATGTAGTTGCCATCTCAGGATTTAACCTAACAACTTCACCTGAGTATCTGATCTTAGAGCTCTTTGAAATGTACAAGGAAACAGGCCATCCAAACAATCTTTTCATCATCTCTGACACCTTGCCAGCAGTTCCAGACAGAGGTCTTGATAAGGTTTTTGCAGAGTTATACGAAGACAAAAACCAGAACTTCATCAGAGGCGTTTTAATGCCATTTATCGGATGGTCTCCAGCATTGATGAAAATGACACTTGAAAACAGAATTGAAGTTTACTCCTATGCCATCGGAACAACATCCTACTGGTTTAGAGAGATTGCAAGCGGAAGACCAGGTCTTTTGACAAAGGTTGGTCTTGGAACATTCTTAGACCCAAGAATTGACGGTGGTGCATCCAACGAGATAGCAAAAGAGAAGAAAACATGCAAGGTTGAACTACTTGAGATAGATGGAGAAGAGTGGCTGCTTTACAAAGCTCCAACACCAGATGTAACCCTAATAAGAGGGACAACAGCAGACACAGATGGTAATGTTTCAATGGAAGAAGAAGGATTCTATGGCACAGTTCTCAATATGGCTCAGGCTGCAAAAGCTCAGCCAAATCCAGGAAAAACAATCGTTCAAGTTAAATATGTTGCAAGAAAAGACACAATCCCGACAAGAGATGTTGTTGTTCCTGGTCCATTAGTAGATTATGTTGTAGTTACTCCTGATGCTGACAAATACCACAGGGTATCTGGAAGCTATTTAGTTGACCCAAGACTTGCAGGAACTGTAAAAGCTCAAAAAACAAAAGAGCTTGAAAGCTTACTTCCAACACCAGATAAGATAAGAGATAGAATTGCAGCAGGAAGGGTTCTTATCGAGACAATGAGACTCGTTGCTGAACTCAAAAAACCACTCTTTGGAAACTTGGGTATAGGTATCCCTGTTTTCGTATCATGGCTTGCAGGTGAATTTGGATACAGCGACTTCTTGGCTTTGACAGTTGAGCCAGGCCCAGTTGGCGGTATCGCTCTTGTCGGACAGGACTTCGGTGTTGCTATTTCTCCAAATGCAATAATCCCAATGCCAGACATGTTTACAAACTACGAAGGTGGTATTATTGACTTTGCATCCTTAGGCTTCATGCAGATAGACGCAAAGGGTAATGTTAACCCATCTTACAGTCCTGTAAGGGTATCTGGTCCTGGTGGATTCCCAGTAATTTCTGCTGGTTCTCCAAGAACATTCTTCGCTGGTGGTTTCACAGCAGGAAAAGGCATCGACATTGACGCAGACAATGGTAAGCTTATGATTAAATCTGACGGTAACATCTTGAAGTTCAACAATGAACTTGTAAAAATCGTATTCTCTGGCCCACAGGCTGTAAAGAACGGCAAGAGAATACTTTACATCACAGAGAGAGCCGTATTTGAGCTAACAGAGAACGGCTTGAGACTCAAAGAAGTTGCACCAGGTGTCGATATTGAGAAAGACATCTTGGCAAAGATGGAATTCAAGCCTGAAGTTCCAGACAATGTTGAGACAATGCCAGAAGTTCTTTTCTACAAAGACATGGCTCCACTAAAAGAGTACATCGACGGCATTCTCAAAGAAGGCGGAATAATCTAAATCTAATTCGAGAAAAATCAAGGGGGCTTTGCCCCCTTTTTTATCAAATAATCAGACACATATTCCCATTTTATTTTTATTTTGGATATATTTTTTTATTCATCTTATATTTTATTTATTGTTAAAAGAGTGGCGCGCCCGGCAGGATTCGAACCTGCAACCCTCGAATCCGAAGTCCGATGCTCTATCCAGTTGAGCTACGGGCGCCTAAGAATTGCATTCTACAGATAAAAAAGAATCAGTCAAAGATTTCAAAGTCCCCAATCCCTTGGATATCTAAAATCTATATTTACAGTTCTTTTACTTATCTTGGCTATTATAGGCGGCAAGCGTTTAAACTGATTCCTTCTAACCCTTTCTGCTATGCCTTTAACAAGCTGATGGGAAAATCCAAGATTGACAACCTCTTCAATCGTATAATGCAAATCATACAGATGATACAGAATTACATCTGCATCATCATAAGAAAAACCCAGTTCATCTTCATCACTTTGACCGACCCACAAATCTGCCGATGGCTTTTTCTCTATTATGCTTCTTGGCACATTAAAGTATCTTGCAAGCTGATAGATCTGGTTTTTATACAAATCACCTATGGGATTTAGACTTGATGCCATATCACCATACCATGTGCCATATCCAAGCAGAAGTTCTGTTTTGTTGCTTGTCCCAACCACAAGGCCACCATATAACGATGAGTGGTCAAATAATGTTATCATCCTAAGCCTTGCAAGGACATTGCCCTTTCTTAGGCTGTCTATCTCGTCAAATTTATCAAAATACGCATCTGCTGGGTCTGTTATCTCAAAAATCTTATGATTTATGCCTGTATCTTCAACAACCTTCAAAGCATCTTCAACGCTCTCCTTTGAAGATAACTTGTAAGGCATTAGTATTCCATAGACATTCTCTTTTCCTAATGCCTCCTTAGCGATATACGCAACAACAGTTGAATCTATGCCGCCGGATAAACCTATAACGGCTCTTTTTAATCCCGTCTTTAGCACTTCCTGTCTTACAAACTCTATCAAATAGGTTGATACAATATCACAATCAATTCTTAATTTATCAAGCAAACTCATTTTAACGCCTCGTTCTTCTTTATTGGCATATTTATTTTTGCTCTTTCTGTTTCTCTTAAATCTAAATCCACAATAAGCATCTCTTCTTTAAAAATCGAAGCTTCTCCAACAATATTACCAAAAGGATTAACGATAAAAGATTTACCGAAAAAACCAACACCATCTTCAAAACCTACCCTATTTGCAAAAATAACAAAATATCCATTAAGCTGAGCAGAAGCCTTTAAAATATTCTCCCACATTTCCCATTTTTTATTATCAGAATCAGACCAAAATGGGCTCGCCGAAAGCACAATCATAAAATCAGTCTCATTTTTAAAGGCTTCATAATGAGAAGATATATGAAAAGCATCTTCGCAGATAAGCATTGTCGTATTGCCGAACTTTGTTTTGAATGTCTCTGTAGAATCACCCGCTGTAAAATATTTCTCCTCTTCATGTATCTGCAGATGGCTCTTTTTATGAATAGCCAATATATTGCCTTCTGCTAAATAAACAGCGCTATTGTAAAAATAGCCATTCTCTTTCTGGGCAAAACCAAACGATATATCTATAAAACCACTCTTATCCTTCAAAGGATCAAATAGATCATCTTTAACATCAACCGACACAGAATAGACCAAATCCTTCAGTCCATAACCCGTCAAAGCAAGCTCTGGAAAAACAATCAAATCACACTTCTCTTCTATAGCCTTATCCGTATAATGCTCAATCTTTGAAAGATTCTTTTTAATATCACCCAATATTGTATCAATCTGAGCTATAGCTACTCTCATCGCTTACTCCAACTTCATATTTATATCAACCCAACAGGCATGATGAATCAGCGATCCACTTGAAATAAAATCAACGCCTGTCTTTGCAATATCAACAATGTTATCTTCATTGATGTTTCCGCTTGCCTCCAAAAGCACCTTGCCACCATACAAACCTACAGCTTCCTTTATCTCGTCTAAACTCATATTGTCCAACATTATTATATCAGCACCAGACTCAAAGGCATCTTTAACCATCTCTAAATTGGCGCATTCAACTTCAATCTTGGCAGTAAAAGAGACATGCTTTCTTACTCTATCTATTGCACTTTTTATTCCACCTGCCGCCTTTATATGATTATCCTTTATCAAAACAGCATCAAACAGACCCATCCTATGGTTTGTGCCGCCACCAACTCTAACAGCATACTTCTCAAAATACCTCATGCCCGGCGTTGTCTTTCTTGTGTCAACAACTTCCGCTTTAAAAGGCTTAATAAGTTCAACAAACTTTCTTGTCCTTGTTGCTATACCGCTCAAGCGCTGCAATAGATTTAGGCAAACCCTTTCAACATAAAGAATGGCTTTGTCGGTTGAGACAATCTCAGCTATAACATCCCCTTTTTTAACTTTTTTGCCATCTTCAACCAATAAATTTATATCAAAATCATATCCTGTAAGCTTAAATATATCCGAAAGAAAAACAGAACCTGCAAGAACAAAATCTTCCTTTGCCCTGATAACTGCCTTTTGTCTTTTTCCTTCAAATATGCTTTCGGTTGTTATATCTTCAAAAAACGCATCTTCAAGCAGATACAACTCAAACAGCTTCTTTAAAAATACCGGATTCATCAGTTTCTCTTTATTTCCATCATTTTTTGAATAGGTTTTTTTGCTTTCTGAATAGTATCATCATCAAGCACAATCTCATACCTTTCAAACTTCAAAGACTCATACAGCTTCTCAAGTGTAATTTTCTTCATATTAGTACATACAGATTTCCCGCTTATTATATAAAATTTTTTATTTGGATTTCTCTTTTTAAGTTCAAACAATATACCTTCTTCTGTGCCTATTATAAACTCATCTGCGTCGGTATTTTCAACATACGAGATAATGCCAGAAGTTGAACCTACAAAATCGGCTGCATCCCTTACGGCTTTTGGAGATTCTGGATGAACGGCTACCTTAGCAGAAGGATGCTCTTTTTTGGCTTTTAATAAAGCATCTAAATTAAACTCCTCATGCGTTGGACAGAAACCATCCCACAAGTAAATTTCTTTTTCTCCTACCTGCTCTTTAACATATCCGCCCAAATTTCTATCAGGCACAAATAAGACCCTATCTTCCTTTATCTGCTTAACAACATTAACCGCATTTGCAGAAGTGCAACAGTAATCAGATACCGTTTTAACATCAACATTGGTGTTTACATAAGAGACAACAGCTACATCGCCAAGCTCTTCTTTTCTTTTTAAAACGGCATCCTTTGTGGCCATATCAGCCAACGGACAGCCCGCATCTTCAACAGGCAAAAGCACCTTTTTATCTGGTGATACAACTTTTGCCGTCTCTGCCATAAATTTAACGCCACAGAATACAATAATATCACAATCTATTTTGGAAGCTTCTATGGCTAAAGCTAAAGAATCCCCTCTTATATCTGCTATCTGTTGAATATCGTCTATCTGATAATAGTGAGCCAAGATTACCGCATTCTTATCTTTCTTTAATCTTAAAATCTCTTCCTTTAGAGCATCCTTCTCCATTCTTCTCCCCCACCTTTTTATGTTAGAAAAGGATATTAAAACAGACTAATAAAATCAAGCACTAAAATATAATTTATAAGGGAAGGATTAAAAAAGATGGTGCCGGGGGCGGGACTCGAACCCGCACGGGGTTTCCCCCACTGGATTTTGAGTCCAGCGCGTCTACCAGTTTCACCACCCCGGCTAAACATTTGCGATTATATCTATTCAAAACCAACTGTCAACATTTTTACTTGATAGAATGGTAAAACTTTTGCTATAGATAGAAGTACAAACAAAAAGGAGTTGGTTATGGGAAGCGAAGAGTTAGAATTCATAGAAAGAGAAACCGACAATATAAAAGAGACGCTCGAAGAAGCCGCTACCATTTTAGGCGTCCCAAAAAAGCTTTTAGACTTTGAGATATTAGAAGAAAAAGAGAAAAAGGACAACATAGGCAACATAAAAAAGATATATAAACTCAAAATATTTATAAACGATAGCAAGAATAAACTTCTCAAACTTCTAAGTATTGAAACAGACAAAAACGAACATCCACAAAAAGCATACATAGCTGTGGATACCACACTACTCAAAAAGCCGTTAGATATAAGCGAAGAAGAGATTATAGAAACAGTTAAAAAAGTCCTTGCTTTAAATGGAATAGCATACGGAATAAAATATAAATTACTGCCAAAAATAGCAAAAGAGATAAAAAAACGCCTATCTCCAGAATTTAAGCCGTTTAGAATCCTTATAGCAGAAGGTAAAAAACCAATAAGAGGGGAAAACAGTAAACTAATCTTTCACTTCGACAGATACAAAGCCGCGGGAACCATTAAAGAAAACGGAAAAATAGACTATAAAAATAAAAACTTTCTCGTCCCTGTAAACAAAGGGCAGCTGTTAATAGAATTTTACAAGCCAACTCAAGGTGAAGAAGGATACGATGTTTTTGGTAATATTATTGTCCAAGATGTAGGTATAATGATAGATGACCTTGATGAGATAAAATTCAATGAATCAGCTATAAAAAAGATAGAAGAAGGAAGGGTTATAAAATTAATAGCAGACAAAGATGGAGTAATAATATTTAGAAACGGCATATACGACATAGACACAACCATTGCTATAGATAAGGTTGACATAAAAACAACGGGGAACCTCTCCGCAGATGGAGATGTTGAATTAGAAATTGGGCGTGGCGCAAGTGATGGCGTTGAAGATACCATAGCAGCAGGAATGGAAGTAAAAGGCAAAAAAGTTGTTGTAAACGGTGATGTAGGACCAAAGGCAAAAATCATTGCAGATGAAGTAGAAATAAAAGGCAGCGTTCATCACGAAGCCTTTATAAAAGCAAAAAAGGCTAAAATAGCTATATGTCGTGGAACTGTTGAAGCCGACGAGATAGAAGTTGACCTATCAGAACACGCCCACTTAACCGCAAAAAATAATGTGGTAATAAACAAAGCTATTGCAACAGAGATTTTATCACCGAAGGTAGAAATAAAAGATACATTAATGTCTTCATGTATAACAACATCGAAGGATAGTATTATAATCAACAATGTAGAAGGTGGAGATAACACAATAGCTATAAAACCGTTAGAGTTACCATGGATCAGAGAACAGTACAAGGAACTTTTGGTAAAAGAGAAATACGCAAAAACAATCATAAAATCCGAAGAAAAGAAGTATATTATGTTGCGTGGAAAACTGGAAAATGAAAGACCAAAATACGAAGCTATTTTAAAAACAATTCAAAAACTTAAAGAAGCAAAAAAGGATATACCAAATTCATTACTTGTTGCGGTAAAAAGATTTAAGGAATTGGAAAACGAATTCAAAAAACAGGAAGAATCATTCAAGAGCGCCCAAGAAGAACTCTTATCTATCCAGAAAGAGATGGAAAAACTAAGAAACAGCTACAAAGAAGGACATATCATTATCAATAAAAAAATACCAGCCAACAATATAATAATATTCGATGATAATCTAAAAAGGGTTTTAGACAAAGATTATAGTGGCGTAAAAATATATGTAAGGGAAATTCAAGGTAAAGAGACAATAGTTATAGAAGACCATTCAGAATAATAAATATACCTACAAACAAAGGAAATTCTAAAATAAAATTCTAAAACAATCTATATTT
>CAYTZD010000024.1:0-21919 GCA_964442345.1 uncultured Hippea sp.
TCTGGATACGGCGGGATACCTTTATACCTATCAACAGCCGTCTCACCAGCATTGTATGCTGCAGCAACAAGTTTAACATCGTGGTATTTCTCTATTAGATGCTTTAAAAATCTTACGCCGCCTTCAACATTCTCTTTAACATCATAAGGATCATCAACGCCATAGAATTTTGCCGTCTTATCCATAAGCTGCATTATGCCTTTTGCACCCTTATTTGAGATGGCATTTACATCAAAGTCGGATTCTATCTTTGCTATTGCCGCAACAAGCTTATAATCAACGCCATACTTTTTTGATACCCTTTTTATAAGCTTCATAACTTCGCTTCTTGATGAAGCTTCCTTAAAAGCCCTTGCAAAAAATAGATTACTACTTAGGTTCGTATATACAGTTTTTCCACCTTTTCTAACGATATGAATAGATTTACCGTAAGAATGCGACAAAAAACAAGCAAGAAACATCACAGCAAATATTGCTCTCATTGGGATTTTAGAAAATCATTGGCTTTTTTATCTTTCTTATCAATCTTCAATATCTCTTTTGCAATCTCTTTTGCTTTATCCTTATTGCCCATCTTGATATAAACATCAAGCAGATGCTTTAGCGTTACCTTCTTCTCAGTTGGTTTATCCTTAAACCCTTCCAATGCCTTATTTAAGTAAAATTCTGCCTTCTTATAATCACCAAGCCTGTAATAACCCCAACCCAAGCTATCCAAATAGTAAGGATTATCCTTATCTATCTTTAAAGCTTTCTCAACAAGCTTAATACCTTCTTTAACATGTATGTTCTCATCAATATACAGATAGCCCAAATAGTTTAAACCTTCGGCAAAATTGGGATTAACCTTCAAAAGTTCTTTCAGTGTCTCTATGGTCTTATCCCTATCTTTAAGTTTATTATAATAAACATCGGCAATATAGAGATATAAGTTAGATTTATCCTTTAAATCTTTTGCCTTTTTTAAAGCATCATAAAGCAATTCAATACCATCTTTAATTTTACCATCTTCTATATATAATTGATTAGCAACTGAAAAATACATCTCAACATCGCCATACTTCTTAAGCAAATCTCTAACCTTTTTAAAATCCTTCATCTTAGAATAACAGTAAATCTCGTTAAATATCACATCGTTATAGAAAGGCACCTTTGGATTGATCTTATTCAAAAGCTTCAGCGCAGTCTTGTATTTTGATTGCCTTGAAAAACCAACAGCACAGAAAAGCTTTAATCTATCGGACACATCGACAAATTCTTTATGCTTTTTACATAGATTAACAACATCATCGTAATCTTCAAGTTTCAAATCAACAAACGCAAGCTTCTCAAGATAATCCACCCTTTTTGATAGCTTAAACGCTTTAAAATAGAAAAGCTTTGCGTTCTTCAAATCACCAAGCAGATAGTAATCATTGGCAATCACATAATCAACAACGGCGCTTTCGGGAAGCTTTTTATAAATATCAATAGCCTTATCAAACATATTGAATTGCTCATAAACAGTGGCAAGAAATATGGCATATCTTGAATTCTTATTTAGACGATAGGCTGTTTCTGACTCTTTTAAAACGCACTGCTTATCTTTCAACTTTAAACAGACATTGGCAAGAAGAAAGTGCGCCGATGCATCCTTTTTACCCGTTGAATTTATGTATCGTTCTAAAACAGCGTAAGCCTTCTTATACTTAGAAGACTTCATATACATAATTGCAAGCTCTTTTATTGTATCAGGTGTTCTCTTAAAGCTATCTTTTATCTTCGACATTAGCTTCAAGGCTTTCTTGTTTTTGCCTTCTATGGTGTATATATCAAGCAATTTATAGTAAAAACCCTTCTCTTTTGGATATACTCTAACAGCCCTTTTTAGAACTTCTTCGGCTTTTTCGTATTGACCATTATACACAAGCACATCTGAGATTTGACTGTAAAAGCTTTTATCTACAATATAGGGAAACACAAGCCACAGATCGTTGGCAGCTGACTTAAAATCACCCTTGTAAAGTTCAACATAACCCTTTGTATAATGATAAACAACAAAAACATCGCTATCCTTTGCATATGATGGCAGGCAAAAAAGACTAACCACAATAACAACAGCGATAAATCTATTCAATCTCTTTAGCATACTCTTCCACCATCTCAACAAATTCATCAACAAGTTTATCTTCTTTAACCTTCTTTACAATCTTACCCTTTTTTATTATCAAACCAAAATGCCTGCCACCTGCTATGGCAACATCGGCTTCCTTTGCCTCACCCAAAGCATTAACAACACAACCCATAACGGCAACCTTGATAGGCTTTTTAATGTGAGACAGCCTTCTTTTTAACTCATCAACAAGCGCTATCAAGTCAATCTCTATTCTACCACATGTTGGACAGGATATAAAATCAATTGTTCTTTTCTTTCTTAAATGAAGTGCATTGAGCAACTCATAACAGACATCTATCTCGTTTTCTGGTGGCTCACTTAAGGATATCCTTATCGTATCACCAATACCTTCTTTTAGTAAAACAGCCAAAGCAGAAACAGACTTCACTATCCCTTCCCTTGAGCTACCAGCTTCTGTAACGCCAATATGCAGCGGATAGTCGATAAGCTTGGATATCTTCTCGTTGCAGATAATCGTCGATAGCGGATCGGAAGATTTTATCGATATTTTCATATTTACAAAACCTGTATCTTCTATTCTTCTAACCCATCTGTAGGCACTTTCAACAAGCGCATCATCAGTTGGAGAACCATACTTATCAAGCAAATCCTTCTCCAAAGAACCAGAATTTACACCAATCCTTAAAGGAATATTATGCTCATCTGCAGCTTTTAAAATCTCCTTAACCTTATCAAAAGAACCTATATTGCCAGGATTTATTCTAACGCAATCTGCACCGTTTTCTATAGCAAGCAAAGCAAGTTTATAGTTAAAATGAATATCAGCTATAACGGGTATAGGACTTTTTGCCTTTATCTCTTTGAAAGCTTCTGCGGCATCCTCATCAATAACGGCACATCGCACTATCTCGCAACCCTTATCCTTCAATCTCTCTATCTGCTTAAGCGTTGCTTCAACATCGCGCGTATCGGTATTCGTCATCGACTGGACAACTATTGGTGCATCACCGCCTATCTTAACGCCGCCGACATCAATCTGTCTTGTCTTTCTTCTTTTTATCATTTAACCTGTTCCACTCTATTCTTTACATACTTAAACACGCCGTATCGTTTAAAATCGTTCATAAAGGCAAACAACATCAAAGCAAGCAAAACGGCAATACCAACCTTCTGAAAAATCTCCATTGCCTTTTCACTTACGGGTTTACCTCTTATGGCTTCTATCGTATAAAACATAAGATGTCCGCCGTCCAAAACAGGTATGGGAAGCAGATTCAATATGCCAAGATTGATACTTATCAAAGCTATAAACGCAAGAAAGTAGCTAATACCCGATTGTGCAGCCTTGCCAGCTATATCAACAATCATTACAGGCCCACCAAGTTCACTTGATGGTATGGCACCTTCTATAAGTCTTACAAGTCCAACAATCATCACTTTAGCAACATAGACTGTTCTTTGCGCGCCTTTAATCAGACTTTCGCCAAAGGGATAAGAGACCACAACAGTATCACCAGATGGCATAATACCCAAAAGCCCAACGAATCGTTCATACCCAAGCAAATCTTTTATCTTTTTACCCTTAGGCACAGCATTTAGACTAAAAACATTTCCGTTTCTCTCTATTTTTAGCGTAATCCTTCTATTGGGATTTGCCTTTATAAGCTTTGCCATCTCATCCCAGCTTTTGACGGATACACCGTTTACTGCAACAATCTTATCACCCTTTTGAAGGCCTATTTTGGCAGCTTCGCTGTTTGGCATCACTTTGCCAATCACAGGTGCAAGCTTAGCCATACCTATATTGTAGGCTAACGCAAAGAACAATACTGCAGATGCTATATTAAAAACAGGCCCTGCAAGGACAATTAGAAACCTTTTCCATAACGGTTGAGCAAAAAACGCATCGGATGTATCTTCAATCTCATCGTCAGGACTTTCGCCTTTTAGCTTCACATATCCACCAAGCAGGATCAACGATAGAACATACTCTGTCTTCTTTGGTTTTATTTTAAATAGAACAGGCCCAAATCCCACAGAGAAGCGTTCGACACCAACGCCTAAAATCCTTGCCACAATAAAATGCCCAAACTCGTGTATAATCACCATCAAAACAAGTCCTGCTATACCATAGACCCAGTTCATTAACTCCTCCAAAATTCATCTCTTATAAGATTATCAATCTCCGCTTTTATGTTATTTAGCATCTCTGCTATGCTATCTATCTCATCTGGCAACTTATCTTCAAATCTTATCAAGGATAACTCAAGAATCTTGAATATGTCAACAAATTTAATCTTTTCGCTTAAGAAAGCTTCAACGGCTATCTCATCTGCAACATTGAGAATCAAACCCAAATTCTTATCTTCTTTTCTTAAGGCTTCAAATGCAAACCTAAGTGTTGGAAAACGGCTAAAGTCTGGCTTTCTAAATGTAAGCTTTGCTATATCCGTAAGGCTTATTTTAAATGGCAAGTTTATCCTTCTTGGCTTAAAGAGAGCATAAGCTATAGGGATACGCATATCCTTATCTGCAATCTGAGCGATAATAGAACCGTCAACAAACTCAACAGCAGAATGCATAATGCTTTCAGGATGAATTACAACTTCTATGTTTTTTGTATCAAACAGCCAGCGTGCTTCAATTATCTCAAAGCCCTTATTCATCATCGTAGCAGAATCTATCGTAATCTTTTTACCCATATCCCAGTTTGGATGTTTTAGTGCATCTTCAACTGTCGCAGAAGCAAAATCCTTATCAAGAAAAGGACCGCCCGAAGCGGTAAGTATAAGTTTTTCTATCTCTTTTTTGTTTTTGCCTTCAAGACACTGATAGATTGCAGAATGTTCTGAATCTATAGGCACAATCTCAATATTGTTTTTTTCTGCCACTTCACTTAAAATTTTACCTGCAACAACAAGGCTCTCCTTATTTGCAAGCGCAAGTCTCTTTCTATTTTTCAAAGTATAATATGTAGGCAAAAGTCCAGCAGAACCGACAATGGCATTTACAACAAAATCAACATCATCAAAACTGACAAGCTCAATTAAGCCTTCTTCATTCTCTAAAACCACTATCTTTTTAAATCTCTCTCTAACTATCGCTGCTGATTTTTTATCTTCAATGCACACATATTTAGGCTTAAATCTTTCTATCTGTCTTGACAGTTCATCAATATTGCTTTTGCAGCTTAAACCGACAACATTAAATTCGTCTGTTCTTGATACTATATCAAGCGTATTTTTGCCTATGGAACCTGTTGAACCTAAAACAACAAGGTTTTGCATTTTAACACCAGATAAACAAAGAATACAGCAAAGGCAAAACTATCCAGCCTATCCAAGATGCCGCCATGTCCTGGGATTAGATGCGATGAATCCTTTTTGTTAAAGTATCGTTTTACAACCGATTCTGCAAGGTCGCCAAAGATACCAACAACATTAGAGACAAAAGCAACCAAAAAACTCTCAAACAGATCAATTCCAACGGCTTTTCCAAACAAAACACCAAACACAACACCACCAACTATGCCAGCCAAAGCACCTTCCTTTGTCTTTTTAGGACTTATCATAGGCGATAATTTTCTCTTTCCATACTTTTTACCAATAAAATAGGCAAAACTATCGCCAGACCAGATAGAGACAAATATCAGAAGAAGCAGAAGCCTTCCATTTTCAAGCCTCATCACATAAACAGAGAAAAAGTATAAAAACACATAAAAGATACCGCCGAGATAGTAATAATCTTTAAGAACGCTTTTATCCTTTAAAGAACCAAAACCAACAACAAGATGCATTACAAATACAAAAAACAGCGCATCAACAAAGAACTGCTTGTAAAATAGAAAAACAAACGAGAGAAGAAAACAGAAGCTTAAATAGATAGATTTCTTAAAATCAAACGGCTTTGAATCCATACCAAGCCATTCTGCATAGCCCAAAGATGCAACAAAAAGCAGAATAATCTTCACATAAAAAAAATCAGCTTTTAAAACAACATATACAGCAATAGGTATGAGAATAGCCGCAGAAATTATGCGCTTTATCACAGTCCGCCAAATCTTCTTTTGCGTCTTTTAAACTCATCTATAGCAGTCTCAAGGTCAGAAACTTCAAATTCAGGCCAATATTTATCAAAAAAGACAAATTCAGCATAAGCAGACTGCCACAGAAGAAAGTTGCTAATTCTTTTTTCACCACCCGTGCGAATAAGAAGGTCAACATCTGGCATATCATAGGTGTATAGGTATCTTTCAAAAAGGCTTTCTTCTATATCGTTTACTTTTACTCTATTGCTTTTTACATCTTCTGCCAACCTTTTGGCAGCTTGTGTTATCTCATATTTGCCGCCATAGTTTAAGGCAAGCGTCAGTCTCATCTTCGTATTGTTTTTTGTCTTTTCTTTAAGCTCTTCAATGCCATTTCTGATTCTTTCGTCAAATACGGATATATCTCCAATTGTTGAAAATTGAACATCGTTGTTCATTAATAGCTTCTCTTTCTTTCTCAGCTGGGTTTTAAAAAGAGCCATCAAAAATCTTATCTCACTTTTCGGTCTTTTCCAATTCTCTGTTGAAAACGCATATAAGGTTAAATACTTTATACCAAGTTCTGCAGCACCTTCTGTTATCTTATCAACAACCTTTGAACCGATATAATGACCGTATGTCCTTTTTTTACCTAAGGATGTAGCCCATCTGCCGTTGCCATCCATAATAATGGCAACATGATAAGGGAAGTTCTCATCCATCAGATGCTAACTATCTCTTTCTCTTTCTCTTTTAGTAGTTCTTCAACCTTTTTGGAATAATCGTCTAACTTCTTCTTTATATCCTTTTCTGCTTTTTTTGATTCATCTTCGGATATGATTTTATCTTTCTCAAGGTCTTTAACAACCTTCAAAGCCTTCTTTCTTGCATTCCTTAAGGCAACCTTGTAATTTTCAGTCTCCTGTTTTAGAAGTTTAATAACCTTTTTTCTATCTTCTTCGGTCATAGGTGGTATATTTATCTTGATTGTCTTGCCGTCATTTTGCGGCGTAAAGCCAATATTCGACTTTAAGATTGCCTTTTCAATATCATTTATAACAGATGCATCCCATGGCTGAATAACAACCGTTGTAGCATCAGGTGTTGAGATTGTTGCAAGCTGCTTTATAGCCATCTGTTGGCCGTATGCTTCAACCTTAATACTCTCAAACATAGAGACATGGGCTCTTCCTGTTTTAACGGTCGTTAAATACTTTTTATAAGATGATATAGTTTTTTTCATGCTATCTTCCATCTCTTTTAAAACTTTATCTAAGCCATCTGCCTCCATGGTTTTCACCTCCTTTTTTATTTGACAAGCGTGCCTATATTCTCACCAAGCACAATCCTTTTTAATGCTCCATACTCCTTTATTGAGAAAACAATTATAGGCATGTGATTCTCCATACACATCGATATAGCCGTCGAATCCATAACGCGTAAATTCCTATCAAGCACTTCGATATATGTAATGGTTTTTATACGCTTTGCATCGGCATAGACCATCGGGTCTTTATCATAGACCCCATCAACCTTTGTAGCTTTCAAAATAACATCGGCACCCATCTCCATAGCCCTTAAGGATGCAGCAGTATCAGTTGTAAAATACGGATTACCCGTTCCTGCAACAAAGATTACAACCCTGCCTTTCTCAAGATGTCTAAGCGCCCTTCTTCTAATGTAAGGTTCTGCTATCTCTCTCATCTCAATAGCAGATACAACCCTTGTCTGCACACCCATCTTCTCCAGCGCATCCTGCAGGGCAAGTCCGTTTATAACCGTGGCAAGCATACCCATATAATCGGCGCTTGCCCTATCCATACCCATGGCTGCACCCTTAACGCCTCTGAAAATATTACCGCCACCTATTACAGTGCAAACATCGACACCTAATTCCCTTACTTCCTTTATCTGCTGAGCAATCTCCTTTATTGTCTCCTCGCATATACCATAAGAAAGGGAGCCCATCAGGGCTTCCCCACTTAGTTTCAATAGAATCCTTTTAAATACAGGTTTATTGCTCATCGATTATTCACCTATCTTAAACCTTGCAAATCTCCTAACTACTATATTCTCACCAAGTTTAGCTATAGTATTCTGAATCAGATCCTTAATCTTAATCTCTGAATCCTTTATAAACGGCTGTTCAAGAAGACAAACTTCTTCGTAATACTTCTCAATCTTGCCTTCAACAATCTTATCAAGAATGTTTTCAGGTTTACCCTGCTGTCTTAGTTGCTCTTTCATTATCTCTTTTTCTTTGTTTAACTCTTCTTCTGGTACATCTTCCTTTTTCACATACAGTGGAGCAGCTGCAGCTATATGCATAGCTATATCCTTGCAAAGCTGATTAAAATCGTCCGTATTTGCAACAAAATCTGTCTCGCAGTTAACTTCAACCAAAACGCCAATTTTTCCGCCTGCATGTATGTAGCTTGCAATCTTACCTTCGTTTGCTTCCCTGCCAGCCTTCTTGGCAGCAGATGCAAGACCCATCTCTCTAAGTTTATCTACAGCCTTCTCTATATCTCCATCTGTCTCTTGAAGTGCCTTTTTGCATGCCATCATTCCTGCGCCTGTTCTTTCGCGCAACTCCTTGACCATTGCAGCTGTAATCTGTGCCATTATTACTCTTCCTCCTCTTCTGCTTCTAATTTTTCTTCTCTACCTTCTTCAAATGCCTCTTCTTCTTGCTTTAGTTCAAGCTCTTTTTCGTATCTTGCCTGTCCATTCTTTATAGCTTCTGCAAGCCTTGAGACAACAAGTTTTATAGACCTTATGGCATCATCATTGCCCGGTATTACATAATCAATCGGATCTGGATCGCAGTTTGTATCAACTAAGGCAACTATAGGAATGCCAAGCTTATTGGCTTCTTTAACGGCAAGCTCTTCCCTTTTTACATCAATAATAAGCAAGATATCAGGCAATTCTTTCATATCCCTGATACCGTTTAAGTATTTCTGAAGCTTCTCTTTTCTTTTGCGTAAGATCTTCTGCTCTTTTTTTGTGTATGCTTCTATCTCGCCTGTCTCTTCCATCTCTTCCAATCTTTCAAGCTTCTTGATACTCTTCTGAATCGTTGCAAAGTTTGTCAAAAGGCCACCAAGCCACTTCTCGTTTACATATGGCATTCCGCAGGATTCTGCTGCTTCTTTTAGATCTTCCTTACCCTGTTTCTTTGTGCAGACAAATAGAACCGTTTTACCTTTTGCGGCTTCTTCTTCTAAAAACTCATAAGCCTTGTCGAAATAGACAATGGTTTTCTGCAAATCAATGATGTGAATGTCTTTTCTTGCCGCAAAGATAAACGGCTTCATCTTGGGATTCCAGCGTTTGGTCTGATGACCAAAATGCACACCTGCTTCAAGCAGCTCCTTCATCGTAACATAGGACATACTCTCAAACCTCCATCAAAAGGATTTATTACCACCACCCCTTACACCCTTTGTAGGGCATCCTTTCTAAAGGGATGTGCGTGGTCTAAATTTTATATACAAAACACTCTCTTTTTACAAGCACTATTTAACCTCAAACATACGGGCAAATGGAAAATTGTTGTACACTTCCTTATACAGATTGCTATCATACTCACCCAAAATAAACATTTTATTAAAATTACTCTCATACACTTTATCATCACAAACAAGCGCAAATCTAAAATCTATTCTCTTTGTTTTTCTATTTTTACTAAAGCATATCTCAACATTTACACCTTCAGGATTCACAAGCTTTTTCTGCTTTACAACACCATCGACAACCCAGACCCATTTTTTTATCTTTAGATTGCCAACAACACCGTTTTTTAAATCTATATTGCCATGCCTACATAAAAATACACCGTTTTTATATCCATAGCAGTCACTTATAACATAATACCCATCAGGATAAGACTTCTTCTTTTCAAAATCCCAGCTTCCAAGATAGCTTATAGCATAATACTTACTTATCATATCTTGAGTAAACAGCACATAATTGTTCTTATTCTTTATTGGTTTATCATACGCAAAAGCCAATTTTACGGCATCTGATGTGCTTTTGTTGTCTTCTATAGCATCCGTTATAGGTTTAACGCCGTTTGCATCCATAAATGCGACTATATTGTGCATCAATGTCTGATTATCGCTTATTAAGGCTTTAGCAACAAGATAGGTTCTTGCGCCACCATGTGCACCGCCATCGTGGTATGTGGCAAAGCCATCAATATCTTCAATGGCATACCCATAATCCCACCAGCTAAATACAACACCCTTATCAAACCTATGCTTGATATCCACAAAAGATTTAACTATCGGCGCAGCAATAGAAGGATAAGGCACAAATTTATAAGCAGAAAAAGCAAGTAAGCCAGCAATTACCAAAACAGCAACAAAACCAGATGTAACGCTTTTTATCTCAACAGACAAATTCTCTTTTTTTGCTATCGTATATCTAAGAATCATATCAAAGATAAAGCCTATACCCAAACCAACAAACGGTGCAAGAAACATAGCCATTCTGTTGGAACTTCTAAAGGCAAGCAGACCAAGCAGAAATACAGGCAGAAGTGCAAAACTGCGCAAGCGCCCCCATACAAAAAACCAGACAGTAGCTAAAATACCAACCAAATCAAGAAGTTTATTGCTTAGCATATAGGAAAGCACTTTAGCTGAAGATACATGTTCGGCTTCTGTTATAGTTTTCAAGATGTTAGGAAAGTTCCCACTTGCAACAGTTTTAACCTTTCCATAACTACCAAGAAAAGCTAAAACCCCACCAAAAGAGTTCAAAACCCACAAAGGATTGGCAAAGATTACAAAAAGCAATAAGGAAATTAGAGACTCTTTTAGTTTAACTCTTTTCACAGCAAGCAAGAAAACAAGCAGAACGAGATAGACAGCATCAACACCAATATGGCCATACCACCAACCAAACAACAAAAAGTTCAAACCCAGAAGTATAGCGTATAAGTATCTGCGGCGTTTATCTTCAGCATAAACCGTCTTAAATAATAAAAAAGAGCCACCAAACAAGAAAAACAGCTGAAGCAGGTCTGTATCCACCCTTCCCATAGCAGTCCTAATTGCATACATCCAAGCAAAAGCACCAACAGCACCACCAGCCAAACCTGCAACAGGTGCACCAATCTCCCATCCATACAAAGCAAGCGGAATTATAAATAAACTTGCAAACAGTGGTATAATTATCAAACCGCTCACGTATATAGACTGTCCCGTAAGCTTAGAAAGCCATGCAATTATAAAACTTAGCATAGGAACAGGTTTTGATTTATTTGTACCTTCAGGATAAGCTCTAAGCTTGTCTTTATCATCTTTATAGTATGTTCCATTTTTATACTCTTTTGCATATCTCAGCCAATAATAGGCATCCAATGTTGTCATAGCCGGATAATTATCGACAAAATAGATAGATGGATGTTCTTTCCACTTCTGAAATTGATGATACCTATAGAATACAGAAGCAGAAAATACAACAAAAACTAAAACCCAGAATACAGCAAGGCTTAAATAAACATCTCTTCTCTTCATTTTACCACCCACTTATTCTCAACCAAAACATTACCCTTATACAAAATCCTGCCAACAAACTCATCGCCCTTGTTAAAAGGCCCAACACCCTTAGGCGTGCCTGTCATAAGCAGGTCGTAATCGTAAAATGTAAAGTACTTCCTTGCTTCTTCAAATACCTTCTCTGGTTTATAAATCATCAAATCATAGCCGCCCTTCTGCTTTAATTCGCCGTTTATATAAAGCTCAAGACTCAAGCCAGACAGATCACCGTCAAACTCAACAAAATCTCCAAAAACAGCAGCCTTATCAAAAGCCTTTGCCTTCTCCCAGGGTAAACCCTTCTCCTTTAACTTTCCCTGAATATCCCTTAAAGTCAAATCAAGGCCAAAGCCAACGCCAACAAACCTATCATCCTTAACAACAAAGCTTATCTCGCCTTCATAATGACAATCACCAAAAGAAGGCAAGACAAGTTCATCTGTAATTGCGCTATTTGGCTTTATAAACAGCGTTATGTTCTCTGGCGGTTCGTTTTTTAGCTCTTTGATATGCTCAACATAGTTCCTTGCTATACATACAACCTTGCTTGGATACACCTTTTTGCCATTAAAATTGATACTCTGCATGGCTCACCTCACTCTATAATAGTAACGGTTCCAACATTGTTGAATATAACCCTATCGCCAAACTCACAATACATCCTTGAAGTCATAAGAAGTCCTGTGCAGTGTGATGGACCCATGATTTTAAGATCCATCCTTTTTAAGGTCTCTATTGTCTTTTTTCTTTGATTTTCTGATGCAGGACCAAGATGCGTTCCACCCAAAAATCCAAACACCTTCTCCTTAAACTTCTCTTCTGCATCAAGCATTATGTTTACAATCCCACGATGCGCACATCCAAACAGAACAAACAAGCCGTGTCTTGTCTTTATAACAACACTCATATCATCTTCCACTTCATCCTTTACATATTCACCATCTTTTTCATAGACAAAATTCTTATCGACTTCTTCAAAATCGGTTCTCATTCTCTCAAATCCAGTCGTAAATAGACCATCTATCACTTCGATTGGCTCTTCAGATAAAATAAATTCAGCGCCTTTCTTTTCAAAAAACTCCCTATCTTCAATGCCGATATATCTTAAATTTCCATCATCGCTAAGACGAGAGTATCTCTTTCTAAAGATTTCAGGATGCGCATAAACCTTAGGCTTTGTAAATTCAAGCAGATACTTCAATCCACCAACATGGTCGTAATGTCCATGCGACAAAATCACCTTATTAATCTTACTTAGATCTATACCAAGCAGCTTTGCATTGTGAATCAAAGCATCAGTCTGACCCGTATCAAATAGAACGGCTTCTTTATCCTTCTCAATCAACATACTTAAGCCATGTTCTGCCCTAAAGCGAGCCTTAACTGCCGTATTCTCCACAATCGTTGTTATCTTAATCATCTTGCAACCTTACCGCTTCTTCTAAGGATATGGTTTTTTCATAGAATGCCCTACCTATAATAACACCAATAACACCAAATTTTTCAAGCTCTTTGACCTTTTTAATATCGTTAATATCCCTAACACCACCAGATACAATAATATCCATATTCGTCTTTAGCGCTATATCCTTGTAAAACTCAGCATCTATACCTTCAAGCATTCCATCCCTTGTTATATCCGTAATAATCGCTTCTTTTATACCCTTATCCTTCATCATAAGCAAAAAAGAGATATATTCAATCCTTGGATTTTCCTGCCAGCCTGAAATCTTAACAAAACCATTCTCAACATCAACGCCTGCAATCAGCTTATCCTTAAACACAGAAACGGCTTTTTCAAACTCTTCAGGATTCTTAACAGGCATTGTTCCTAAAATTACCTTATTCACATAACAGCAGAGTATCTCTTCAACATCTTCAAATCTCCTAACGCCGCCGCCAACTTCTATCATTGACTTGCTTATCTTTGCCATCTCCCAGATAAGTTTGCGATTGTTCTTCTTACCAGAAGTAAATGCAGCATCTAAATCGACAATATGAACCCTTCTTATGCCTAAATCGTTAAAGTACTCTATAACTTCAATCGGATTATCACTGTAAACAGTAACATCGTCTTTTCTGCCTTTTTTCAACCTTACAACCTTGCCGTCCATTATGTCTATCGCAGGGATTATTATCATAGCTTACCCTCACATATATTACAAAAGTTTTTAAGAAGTTTTAGACCAACTTGTTGGCTTTTTTCTGGATGAAACTGAACACCCCACAGATTATCTTTATTAACAGCAGCCGTAAATTCAACAGAATACCTGCATGTTGCAATCTCTGAGTCATCTTCTGCCTTTGCATAGTAAGAATGAACAAAATAGAAATAACTCTTATTCTCTATGCCGTAAAATAGCTTATTATCCCCAAGACAAACCCTATTCCATCCCATGTGTGGCACTTTAAAGCCACCAAAAGCTTCAAATCTTCTTACTTCTCCTTTAATAAATCCAAAACCTTCATGCTCACCAAATTCATAACTCTTCTCGAACAACAACTGCAGCCCAACGCAAATACCTAAAAACGGCTTTTTCTCATCAATGACACTATAAATTACATCAACAAGGTTATACTTTTTTAGCTTATCCATACAATCGCCAAATGCACCAACGCCAGGCAAGATAACACCATCACTTGCTTCAATCTCGCCCTTATCATGAGTCAAAATCGCATCAAAACCTATATACTGAATAGCCTTTAAAACACTTCTAACATTACCAGATTCATAATCAATAACAGCAATCCTAATCATCACATATCACCCTAAATCTACAAGTTTTACCCCGTTAAACCTTTTACCCAGAAACAGACTGCCAAGCTTTGAAAACTTATCAGCAGAATCGGTCGTATAGCAGATAAGCCTGCCGCTGCCTTCAAAAATCTTTCTTTTATCTTCTAACGACTCTGCCAAACTTTCACCACTATCTATCAGATAAACATCAGGCAAAACCTTCTCAATTACACTTCTAAGCAGTGGATAGTGCGTGCATCCCAATATCATAGCATCACACTTTATCCCTTCAAGATACCTTTTTGCAACAAGTAAGGTTATCTCATCATCAATCCAGCCTTCTTCCACAAGCGGCACAAATAAAGGACAGGCTTTTTGAATAACCATACACCTATCGTTAAACTGCTTTATCTTTTTTAGATATGCCTTGCTTTCAATTGTTGTCGTTGTCCCTATAACACAAACCTTCTCAAACCTTGCAGCCTTTTTTGATGCAGGCTCTATAACACCAAAGACGGGAATATCAAACTTCTTCTTCAAAACATCAATTGATGCAGCAGATGCACTATTACATGCAACAACAAGCGCATCTATACCCTTTTTAACCAAGAAATTGGCGTTTTGAATAGAATACTTTACTATCGTATCCTTTGATTTTGTCCCGTATGGCAGTCTTGCCGTATCGCCTAAATAGATAATGTCAGAATTAAACCTATCAAGCAGATGCTTAACAACGCTTAATCCACCAACACCAGAATCAAATACACCTATCAAGACACACCTTCCCATTGATAAGCTTAACAAGAATAAAATTACCATCAGTCTGAAAATGGTTTATGCACGCATAATCCTGAGATATTCTAAGCAGCGAATCTTCTGTCAAACCAAGCAATAATTTTATAATAACCCTATTTACACCACCATGAGAGATAACAAGCACATCCTTTTCAAACCTTAAAATATCATCAACAAAATCCTTTATGCGTTTTTCCACATCGTGAAAACTTTCACCTTTAGGCGGCTTATAATGAAACGGCTTTTTCAGAAACGCTTCTGCTTCTTCTGGATACCTTTTTTCAATCTGCTGCCAGCTTAAAGATTCAAAAATACCAAAACTTCTCTCTACCAATCTATCATCAATCACAACATCAGTATCAAACTTTTCTGCTACAACCCTACATCTTCTCAACGGCGAAGTAAAAACAGTCTCAACCCTATCCTTGAAATATCGATACAAATCTTCAGCCTGTCTTAAACCTTCAGAAGATAAACCTACATCAATCCTTCCGTTAAATACATTCTCCCTGTAATTTTCAACCTGCGGATGTCTAACCAAAAATATATTTTTCACATTTTCGCCATCTAAAAGCCTGCTAAGCTTCTTCTCCATCTAAAGGACATCTCCTGTATATGCTTAAAACTACACCCAACAGCATACTATCAACCGCAAGATTCGTTCCACCATAGCTCAAAAACGGCATGGTTATACCCTTCGGCGGGAATAGATGTAAGACAGAAAACAGATTAATAATGGCCTGCAAAGCAAACAGAAGTCCTATACCAAAAGCAAGTGCAGAACCAAACCTATCCTTACAGTCCTTCGCAAGCATAAAGATAGAAAATACAATCAATCCCAAAAGAACAACAACAGTCAAAACACCCAAAAAGCCAAAATCTTCGCCTATTCCAGCCATTATAAAATCGTTATGGGAATCAGGAATAAAAATACTTTTGTATCTACCTGCTGCAATTCCCTGACCCAAAAAACCACCGCTACCCAAAGCAATCAAGGCATGTTCAACCTGATAGTTAATCTTTTTTGTAATAAAGAAGTTAACAACCCTTTGAAGCTTTTGTGGATTTGAATAGATAAGCATAGCAAACACCAAAAACGACGGAAATACAAGCCCAGCTGCATGTTTAAGTTTATACCCAAAAACATAGATAACACCACTAAATACAAACAGCAGCAGTGCCGCCGTTCCTATGTCAGGCTCAAAAGCAATCAAGATTACAAACAGACCTACAACAAGCGCAACAGGCATAACGCCTTTCATTAAATCTTCTCTGTATTCAGATTTTCTGCTTATAAAATCTGCAACATAGATTAAGATTGCCACTTCAGCAACGGCAGATGGCTCAAACATAAACAGTCCAAACATATCTATCCATCTTGTCGCACCGCGCACTTCAGTCCCTGCAATATGCAACAGAACAAGAAGCAACAGCGCAACAACAACAAAGCCAAGAGAAACCTTTTTTAAAAATCTATAATCAATAAAAGAAAAAAGAAATGTTAAAAAGACAGAGAAAGCAACAAAGATAAGCTCCCTGTTGAGAAAGTAATCTATTCCCCATCTATTCTTGTATGCAAAATAGTAAGAAGAAGACCATACTTCAACAACACCTATAGCCAAAAGCAAAAAATATGGCAGAATTACAAGCGACGGTTTAAAAGAATGGTGCGTTCTCATACTCTTCTTTAAACTTCATTACTTCATCCTTGAAAGCCTTGCCGCGCTCTTCGAAATTCTTATAAGGCTCACAGCTTGAACCACCAGGACTAAACAGAACAACATCACCCTTACCTGCAACTTCAAATGCAGCTCTGATAGCCCCCCAGATATTCAAAGTAGGCAGTGGCACAGGAATAAACTTCTCAAGGTCAACCATAATCTTCTTTCTATCTTCACCATAAACCACCACAGCTTTAGCCCTTTTTTCAAGTAAAGGTATAAGATTGGCATACGATTCACCCTTATGCTTGCCACCCAAAATCAGAACAATTCTAACATTCTCATCAAACGACTCAATAGCGTTTTTCACAGCATCGATATTTGTTGCCTTTGAGTCGTTATAAAACTTTACACCATCAACCTCTGCTACAAACTCTACTCTATGCTCTAAATTCTCCATCTTTGCTGACACCTCCTTTATTATTTTCTCGTTGGCAGAAGCCAGAACTGAAGCCAAAGCCGCAAAACAGATATTCTCAAATCTCTTCTTACCAAACAGATTCGTTTTATCTATTATAAACCCTTTCGGTTTTTTTACAACAGCAGAATTATCTTTAACAACGCAGTCGGCTTCTATCTCTTTTGATACGATAAACAGTTCTGCTTTTCCGTTGTATTCATAATCATCATTGCCATTTTTTATAAAAAAGTCATCTTCATCTTGATTCTTAAATATCTTTCTCTTTGCATCTATATAACTTTTCATACTGCCATGCCAATAGAGATGATCAAAAGCTATATTCAAAATCGCAGCAATATGCGGCTTGAACTTATCTGTAAACTCAAGCTGAAAACTGCTTGCTTCAACCACATACCAGTTTGCATCTTCAAGTACAGCCTTGCTAAATGCAAATCCATAATTACCGCAGGCTATAGCCTTCTTGCCTGATTCTTTCAATATAGTCTCTATCAGTTTAACCGTTGTGCTTTTACCATTCGTCCCTGTTATCGCTATTATCTTGCCTTCTGCAAATCTAAAGGCAAATTCAAGTTCACTTATAACCGACACACCGTTATTCAAAGCATATTTTACAAACCTATGCGTTGGCTTAATGCCAGGACTTAAAACAACCTCATCAAAATCAAGCTCAAAAAATTTATCCGCTTTATCACCAACAAAAAAGTTAGGCTTATCTATATTCAAATCACGCTCATCAAATACAGCCACATCAAAACCCTTGTTTAAAGCAAGCTTGTAAGCTGCCCTGCCACTTTCACCAAAACCCACAATCGCAATCTTCATATTATCACCTTAACTTCAAAGCAGTAAGACTCAAAAGCGCAAGCACAAGTGAGATAATCCAGAATCTGACAATAACCTTAGACTCAGGCCAACCTTTAAGCTCAAAATGATGATGAATAGGAGCCATTCTAAATACCCTCTCACCTGTTGTTTTATAGCTTGTAACCTGAATAATCACTGAAAGCGTCTCAGCAACAAATAAACCACCTGCTATAGCAAGCACGATCTCTTCCTTGATAGCAACAGCAACTATACCCAAAAAAGCACCCAAAGCTAAAGACCCTGTATCACCCATAAACACTTCAGCTGGATAACAGTTATACCACAAAAATCCCAACAAGGCACCCGACAAGGCAGAAAGCAGAATACTCAATTCACCCGCACCAAAGATATAAGGTATGTGCAGATAGTGGGAAAATATTGTATTGCCCGATATATAGGCAAAAACCGTAAGTGGCATAATCGTTGTAAGCGAAGGAACTGTTGCAAGGCCATCAAGTCCATCGGTTAGATTAACAGCATTAGAAGATCCCACAATAACAAAAACGGCAACAGCTATATAAAAAAGACCCAAATTTATCACGCCATTTTTTATAAATGGCACATAGAAACAAGAAGCACAAACGCTATTTTTTATCTCATACCTATAAGTTAACCACGCAACCACAAAAGCAGCCACAACCTGCATAAGAAATTTTGTTTTAGCCTTCAAACCATTGTTTCTGCCACGCTTTATTTTCAAGAAATCATCCAAAAAGCCTATACAGACAAAAACAAAAACACCAAACAAAACTATCCAATTAAGCAGAATATCAAATCGCATCCACAAAAGAGAAGAGACAAAAAAACCGCCCCAGATGATTATACCGCCAATCGTTGGTGTTCCGCTTTTCTGCTTGTGCGATTCTGGCTCATATCCTTTAAACTGATCCTTTAGCTGCATCTTTTTAAGCCAGGGAATAATCACTCTCCCAAGCCACAAAGACAAACCAAGTGCGGTAATCGAAGCCATAATCATCCTGAATGTTATGTAATGGACAACATTAAACGGCGAGAAAAAGTGTATCAATTTCTCATAAAATATATAGTAAAACATTATCCTTTTACCCTCTCCTTCAACTCAAAGTATATCTCTTCAAGCTTTAGCCCTCTTGATGCTTTAAGCAAGATCCAATCATACTCTTCAAAAACAGTCTGAAGCTTATTTACAACATCAGACTTATTCTCAAAAAACTTACATTTTCTTCTAAACTCTTCACATATATAAAATGCATCTCTGCCAACACAGAAAATGTCTATATCAAAATCAGAAGCGTATCTTCCAAGCTCTCTGTGAATCTCTTCTGAATACTCGCCAAGCTCAAGCATATCACCCAAAACGGCAAGCTTCCTGCCATTTTTTTTGTTTAACTTGTCAAGTGCATACTTCATCGAATCGATGTTTGCGTTATAACAGTCAAGTATAAAGTTCGTATCTCTTAGCTTTTCGATTTTCATTCTATATCCAATAGGCTCAAAGCTTTTAAGTTTATCAGTCAAACACTCACTTTTATCTTCACTTCCACAAACAGCCCTAAAGCAGGCAAAAGCAGAAAGCAGCGTATAGGGATTAATCTCATCCTTCAATTCAAATCTCACATTTTCAATCTTAACAGAATTACAATCAAGCTTACCCTTCACATTACCACTTTTAAAACCAAAGCTTAAAAAACCCTTATCCTTAAAATGCTTATTCAGAATCTCATCATCGGCATTGTAAACAACAAAACTCTTATCCGCTATTATCCTGCTTTTTTCTTCAAAAACACCTTCTAAATCCTTCAAAAACTCAAGATGCACACGAGAAACATTCAAAAACAGCACATAGTCTGGTTTAAAAAACGATGCAATCTGATCCATCTCACCCTTTTTGCTTATACCCACTTCAACAACGCAGAACTCTTCATCTTTAAGGCTAAGCAGTGTCTTTGCAACGCCTATAACATTATTCTCATTTTGAACCGTCTTATGAACACTGCCGCAGCAGGATAGAAATGACGCCAGAAGTTCCTTTGTTGTAGTCTTACCCACAGAACCAACAACCGCAACGGATTTAGCATTTGACTTTTCAAGCTTAAGTCTTGCAATCTCTTTTAAGGCTTCAAAGCCATCTTTAACCTTCACATAAGGTGCATCAATCTCCCTTTCAACGATAGAAAAAATCGCTCCCTTTTTTATCGCATCTGAAGCAAAATCATTACCATCAAATCTATCACCCTTAATCGCTATAAAAACATCGCCTTTTTTTATGGTTCTTGAATCTATCGAGAAATCTTCTAACTCTTTTATGTTGGAAGGTAAGTTAACTTCTAAAGGTTTTATTGTCTCAAATAACTCTTCTAAGCTAATCCCCAAAGCTTTCTCACCACTTCAGCATCGTCAAAATGTATTGTTCTATCCTTCAATATCTGATAATCTTCATGCCCTTTACCCAAAATAGCGACAATATCGCCTTTTTGAGCTATCTCTAATGCCTTCTTTATCGCTTCAAACCTGTCAGGTTCAACTACAACCTTTTTCTTATCTTCAATCCCATTCAAGATGTCGTTTATAATGGCTTCTGGTTCTTCGCTTCTTGGATTATCGCTTGTTATAACAACAATATCGCTTAGTTTTTCAGCAACTGCTCCCATTTTGGGTCTTTTGCCTTTATCCCTGTCGCCGCCTGCGCCAAATACGGTTATTATCCTTCCCTTTTTAATCCTATTTAAAGCTTCAAGCACATTTCTCATTGCATCATCAGTATGCGCATAATCAATCACAGCATATACGCCATCTTTTGAATAAAACTCAAGTCTGCCAGGTGCTCCTTTGCTTTTTGCAATACCTTCTTCAATCTTGGCAAAATCAACACCAAAGAAGTATGCAACGCCTATTGCAGCCATAATGTTATACAGGTTATATTCACCAATCATCGGTGATTTTATATCAATAAGCTTACCAAATGCATTTATTTTAGCTTTTATGCCATCAAGCGAATACTCATAGACAACAGGCCTTATAAATGCCATTTCAGAGAAGCCATAGCTAATTGTTGCAGCATCAACGATTTTTTTTCCCCATTCATCGTCTATATTTACAACCTTTGGTTTAAGTCTATCAAAAAACGAAAGCTTGGCTTTAGCATAATTCTCAATTGTTCCGTAAAAATCTAAATGGTCTTGAGAGATATTGGTAAATACCTTCAAGGCAAATTCAATACCTTCAATCCTTCTTAAGCTGATAGCATGCGATGAGATTTCAGCAAAACAGTATTTACTACCTGCAAGTGCCATCCTGTTTAAAATCCTATGCAAATCAATCGACTCAGGCGTTGTGTTTTTAAGCTTAAATCTCTCATCTTTTATCGTCCAACCCGTTGTGCCAATTATCTCTCCATCTTCAAAGATACTCTTAAGCAGATAAGTCGTCGTAGTTTTTCCGTTCGTTCCTGTTATACCGACAACTTTTATCTTTTTTGAAGGATGATTAAAAAACCAGTCAGCTACAGCACCCATACATCCTTTTATATCGTCAACCTTTATACAACGCTCATCATCAAAATCTTTTTCGCTAATTACAAGAACCTTCTTAAAACGCTTAAGCAGATCAGGAACAAACCTATTTGCATCAACATTAAAGCCTTTTAAAGCAAAAAAGAGATAGCCTTCTTTTACTTCTCTTGAATCATAAACAATATCAATAGGATTAAA
>CAYTZD010000025.1:0-21082 GCA_964442345.1 uncultured Hippea sp.
TGTCTGCTTGACAGATTTGAGTAATTGCCTATAGTGTGAATATGTATTTTTTCTGGAAGTTTGTTTTCTGGTTGTCCTTGTGGATATCAGTGCTTATTGCTGATATTATCTTCCCTGAAATTCTAAAGAGTTCCATATTTAGAAGCATATCTGTTGTTATAGGAATTATTCTTATTGTGTATGGAATTGTTCTTAATGCTGTTGCAGGGAAAACTTTAAAAAGGTTTGCTCATTTTGATGTAAAAAGCGGTATTAACAAGCCAGACAAAATGATCGATATAGGCATATTTTCGTGCATGCGTCATCCTGCAATGTTTGGAAGTATATTTTTCTCTGTGGGATTGGCTTTTCTTAGTGGAAAGATTATGGCTATACTATGGTCTGGATGGGTTAGCTTTATTGCACTGTATTTTATAATGGCTGTTGAAGAGAAAGAAACATTGGATAGCTTTGGTGATGAATATTGCGCGTTTTTGAGAAGAACCAAGCCTTTTAGTTTTTCTATATCCTGCCTGATAAAGGGTATAAAAGTCCTTAAAGTTGCTAAGAATGCAGACAAATTAGACCTTTGACTCTTTAGAAGTTAAGATTCAACTTTAAGGTTATTGATATAATCTGTATTAAGTGTTAAAATTCAAAATATGAAACATAGGCCGTCGTTTTTTTATTTTGTTGGATTTTTTATAGTAGCAGTTGTTTTTGCCGTTTTGCTTTTTGTATTTGATTATTGGAAAGATGACCTTCTAAATGTGGTTAATTCAAACATAAAACAGATAAAGAACATATATATGACAGAGACAAAATATTTCCTTCAGTCAACAACTGACGGTATTGTGAATTCCGTCTTGAAACAGCAAAGAGACCTTGTATCTGAGTTTGAAAGACAGATAAAAAGCGAAGACTTGCTTTATAGAATAAGTATTGTTGAATACACGGATACAAAGGATAAGCATTTAGCAAAAAGAAGGATTGTAAAAAGGGTAAAATCTATATCGAATAGAAGTCCGTTTATCTTGTATTTTATTTTGGACAACAAGGGTCGAGATTTAATCACAGGAAAACAGATTCCCAAGCAACTGTTTGATAAGATGTCTGATGTTTCTTTAAACAAGATTGGCAAATTCGTTGAATTGAAGTGGCCAGATGGCCGTCAAAATGAAGTTTATATAAGAAGATTTCCTTATTTTAATTGGACTTTTCTTACTGTGTTAAAAATAGATGAGATAAGAAAAACAGTTCAGAAAAACTTTATAGATTTGATTAAAGATTATAGATTTGGTGAAAATAGCAAAGGGTATATGTTTGCTGTATCTGTAAATAGAAATGCTCCATGTAGATTTAAGATGGTTGCAAGTTCTTTGGGTGAAAACAATAGATGTATAGATTTAAATAGACTTTTTGATGGTTTAGAAGTTGAAAAACTTATCAATAAAGGTTCTCTGTTTATTGTAGATGGAAAAGGTAAAAAGGATAGACTGGTTTTTGTAAGGTATGTAAAGGATTGGAATTGGATTGTTGGTTTAAATATGACGCTTGAAAGTGTGTCTTCAGCTATTGGAAAACAGAGAAATAAGATGATTTTTGGCATGGGTTCCAATGTTAAAAATTTAATGGTATTTTTAGCCGGTATTGGCATAATTTTAATTACTCTAACTTTTGGTTTTATTGAATTTTCAAAGAGAAAGACTTCTAAGTTTCTTGAAGTTTTAAAGGAATCTTTAAGTGAAAGCAAGCCATTAAAGTTTGATGAGCCTGTTTTTAAGGAATTTGAGATAATCATTAATTACTTCGCTGAAGCGCTTGACAGAATAAACACATACGAAAACGACTTCTTAAAAGCATTTGTTAGTATATTGGAAGCGCGGGATGTATATACGAAGGGACACTCGCAGCGTGTTGCTTTCTATTCGAAGATGATAGCAAGTGAATTGGGTTATGACCAGAAGCATCAAGAAGAGATCTATAGGGCGGGTCTTTTGCACGATATAGGTAAGGTTGGAATACCCGATGCTGTTTTGCTTAAACCGGGTAAGTTGACGGATAATGAGTATAAGATAATGCGGCAACATCCTGTTATATCGTATGAGATTCTTGCTCGTTCACAGAGATTTAAACATCTTGCTTTATGGGCAAGGCAGCATCACGAAAAATGCGACGGTAGTGGTTATCCCGATGGTTTGAAATGTGATGCCATTACAGAAGAAGCCAAGATAATAGAGATTGCAGATATATTTGATGCTTTAACAACGACAAGGCCATATAGAAAGGCTGTTAGCGTAGAAAAAGCGATGGATATATTAAGCAAAGAAAAAATTGATAGGGAGATTTTTAATATAGCTAAAGGTATTCTCCCTGATGCCATGAAGGAAGTAGGTGATGTTGAAGTTGAATTTATGTCTGAAGAGTTAGACAGAATAAGGAATGAGCTGTTTGATTACGATTTTATGACGGGATTAAGGGTGTGGCTATCATTTAGAAAAACACTGCAGGAATTCATAGATGTTGATGCTCCATTTGTTCTGTACAGGGTTAACATAAGAAATATAAGCAGGATAAACTATAAATTTGGCGAAGATGTTGGTGATGAAGTTATAGTAAAAACTGCCGAAGCTTTAAAGGGATTTAAGAAAGCTGAAAAAATGTTCTCGATTGATTTAATCTGCAGGGCTTATGCGGATGTGTTTTTTATGGCAAGGAGAATAAAGAAAAACGAACTTATGTCTTCTTTTGAAGAAGAGTCTTCAACCGTAGAGAGTTATCTTATGGAAAAGGTTTTCTCTCATCTTTTTGAAGATAAAAGAATTGATCTTAGTAGGATAGAAGGGATAGAGGATTATCTCGGCTTTGAAGTAACCTTTGCTTGCTATCCATTGGACGGAAAAGATTTAAACGAAATTATATATAGGGTTGAAAGTGTAAGAAAAGTTGCTTAAAATTTAAAAGGTGGTTTTTATGTTTAATGTCTTTTAATTAAGAAGACAGGAGGCTATTTGATGAAAATCCTGTATGTTGATGTATCTAAATGCACAGGGTGTAGGGCATGCGAATATGCCTGTTCGTTTGCACACGATGGTCTGTTTAATCCGTTGAATTCAAGGATTCATGTAAATGAGTTCTTAGATGATTTTGTTTTTATTCCTGCGATGTGCACGCAGTGTGAAGATGCTTACTGTGTAAATGTTTGTCCAACTTCTGCTTTAAGTAGAAACGAAGAGACGGGTGTAGTTGAGCTTGACTATAACAAGTGTATAGGCTGTAAACAGTGTACAATTGCCTGTCCGTGGGGCAACATAAAGCTTGATGTTGAAGCAAAAAGAATAATCAAGTGTGATTACTGCGGTGGAGATCCAGAATGCGTTAAGGTTTGCCATGCTTCTGCTTTACAGTTTGTTGAAGTTGAAGATATGGTTTTGGATAAACAACATAGAAACGCTATTTATTATAAAGAGATAGCCCAGCAGGGGGTGTAATATGCTAAAAGGCGGTTATGTTGGTAAGATATTAAGGGTTAACCTAAGCGAGAATAAAATAAGCGTTGAAGATATAAATGAGAAGTGGGCTGAAGATTTTATCGGCGGTAGAGGGTATGCCACAAGGATGCTGCTTGATGAGATAAACCCAAAAATAGATCCTTTAAGCGAAGAGAACAAGATTATCATAGCGACTGGTCCTTTGGGTTCAACATATGCACCATCGTCTGGAAGGGTTATGGTTATAACAAAGGGTGCACTGAATGGCGCTATAGCCTGTTCTAATGCTGGCGGCCATTTCGGACCCGAACTTAAAAGGGCAGGGTATGATTTTGTAATAATTGAAGGAAGGGCTGAAAAACCTGTTTATCTATGGATCTATAAGGGCAAGGTTGAGATAAGAGATGCATCAATGCTTGTTGGTAAAAACACCAAAGAGACGGATAAGATTTTAAAGAAATTGACACATCCAGAAGCCGGGACATTCCAGATAGGACCGGCAGGAGAGAAACTCTCTTTAATAGCCAATGCAACATTTGATGGGCATAGAATGGCAGGAAGGACAGGCGTTGGTGCTGTATTTGGAAGCAAGAACTTAAAGGCTATGGCGGTAAAAGGAAACTTAAGCATTGCCGTTGCAGATAGAGAGAGATTTGCAAAAGCCGTTTACAATGCAAGGGATATGCTTTCAAAAGATGCGTTTACAGGCAAGGGCGCTGCAAAATATGGAACGGCTGTTTTGGTTAATGTTATAAACAAGGTGGGTGGTTTGCCATCTTTTAATGGCCATGATGCTTACTTTGAGAAAGCAGATAATATTAGCGGAGAGAAGCTTGCAAAGGATAACCTTATAAGGGCTGAAGGTTGCGATAGCTGTCCTATCTCCTGCGGAAGGGTTACAGAGATTAGAAAGGGTAAGTATAAAGGCAATAAAGGTGTTGGGCCTGAATATGAGTCTATCTGGGCGCTTGGCGCTGCATGCGGCGTTGATGATTTAGACGCTGTTGTTATGGCTGGTTATCTGTGTGATGATTACGGATTGGATACTATCTCTGCTGGTGCAACGGTTGCATGTGCTATGGACTTATACGAAGCTGGTTATATACCAAAAGATGATATAGGCTTTGAGCTTAAATTTGGAGATGCTGATGCGCTTGTTAAGGCTATAGAACTTATGGGCACACAAAAGACAGAATTTGGCAAGCTTCTTGCAAAGGGTTCTTATAGGCTTGCAGAGCACTATGGTCATCCTGAATTCTCTATGAGTGTTAAGAAACAAGAATTTCCAGCCTATGACCCGAGAGCTATTAAAGGCATAGGCCTTGAATATGCAACCAGCAACAGAGGAGCTTGCCATGTAAGAGGCTATACAATAGCAGCAGAAGTCTTAGGTAATGTAGATAAGAATACCTATGAAGGCAAAGCAGAGTTAACAAAGAATCTTCAAGATCTAACGGCTGCGTTGGATTCGACGGGAATCTGTCTGTTTACAACATTTGCAATTGCAGGTAAAGAGATCTCAGAGCTATTTGCCGCTGCAACAGGATTTGAGTGTGATGAGAAGGAGTTTCTAAAGAAAGGCGAGAGAATCTGGAATATAGAGAGAATTTTCAATATCAAAGCTGGATTTGGAAAGGATGACGATAAGCTACCAGAGAGAATGGAGAAAGAACCTATAAAGACAGGTCCGTCAAAGGGCATGGTGGCAGATTTAAGTGGCGTGCTTGATGAGTATTACAAGCTAAGGGGCTGGGATGAAAACGGTATTCCAACAAGACAGAAACTTCAAGAATTAGGCATAGAGGAGCTACTATGATAGCGATAATTGGCGGCTCTATAGCCGCCTTTGTTGCTTATAAGACTTTAAAGAAGTATCAGCCTGATGTTGATGTAAAGGTATTCTCAAAGGAGAATGTTATACCTTATTCAAAGATGCTTCTTCCTTATATGCTTACAGGTGATGTTGAAAATAATATGTTTTATCCAATAGAAGATGATCTGTTTTTGGAAAAAGAGATTGTTGAAGTTAATCCAGATGAGAAATACATAAAGGATAAAAGTGGCTGGAAGCATTATTATGATAAGCTTATAATCGCAACGGGTGCTGATGCGAAAAAACCTTCGTTTGAAGGTGATTACGATACCGATAAAATTATAACCATAAGGTATTTAAACGACATCTATAGGATTCGTGATTTGATAAAACAGGCTTCCTTTAGGCGAGTGGTTATAGTCGGTGCGGGTCTTGTTAGTATGGAGATGGGACATGCTTTGTCTATGGCTGGCTTTGAAGTGAACTTCGTCGTTGGTTCAAATAGGATTTTATCTCAGATACTCAATAAATCTTCAGCAGATTTTGTTGAGAAAATTATAACGGATGGCCACAGGGTTAAGTTTTACAAGCAAGATGGCGTTGAAAGTATCAATAATTACAACAACGGGTTAACTGTGAAGTTAAAAAGCAATCAGGAGATAACCTGTGATTTTATTATCGTCGGTCGTGGTGTTAAGCCCAATACTTCCTTCTTGACTGATGAATTTGAAGATGGCATAGAAGTTGATGAGTTTTTAAAGACACCATTTGATGATGTATATGCCGTTGGCGATGTAGCAAAAAGCCGCGATGCTATAATTAATAAAAGGGTTTTGCATGCTATATGGCCTGTTGCGATAGAAGAAGCTCAGATAGCGGCAAAGAATGTTTTAGGCTTTGATATAGCCGAAGAACCGCAGATAACAAGAAATGTCGTGCCTGTTTTTGGGCTAAATATATTTACTGCGGGTGTCTCAAAGCTTGAAGAATACGATGGTATCTTGGAAGATTGTAGCGACGGTTTGAGAAGAATTCTATTTAGAGACGGCATGCTTGATGGATTTGTGTTTGTTGGCGATGTTTACGAGTTTGGTGAGTATGTAAATATCATGCGAAAAAGGATTAATATAAAAGGGGTTGAGAAGGCTTTACTGTTCTCTTCAAAAGCAGCAAAGTTATGAATGCAGAACTGTTTTTTATAGGTTTTGTTGCGGCTTTAACGCCTGGTCCTGATATTTTTCTTACGATACAGACAACGCTGAATCACTCAATTAAAGAAGGTTTAAAGGTTTTAAGTGGAATATTTACAGGCAATTTAATAATGATATCGATTATTCTTCTTGGTTTTGCATCGATTGGTAGAAGTGCGCAGTTTCAAATGATTATGTCTTTGTTTGGCGGGTTTTATCTGTTGTACATAGCTTTTGAAATCTTTAAACATAGAACAGAACAGGTTAGGGCTGCACAGCCTAAAGCTAAAACATTTTATCTTAAAGGGTTATCTGTAAATCTATCAAATCCAAAGGCTATCATATTCTTTAGCGCCATTATTACGCCGTTTTTGGGTGATGGCTCTCTTGTTTTAAATCTGTTAAGTCTTTTCTTGGGTATTGTGCTTGCATTTTTGGTGGCAACATTCTTGACGGATTTTTTCAGGGAAAATCTGCTTAATCCCAAAGTATCAACGGCTATAAACACCTTCTCTTCGTTTGTGTTTTTCTTTTTCTCTGTTGAGTTATTTAGGAACTTCTATAGTATAGCAGTGGATATTTTAGGATTTTAGAGTTGTAAAAGTTTTGAGATAACAAACTGCTTTGCAACCCTTCCGCTTCTTGCACCTTTTGAGATTGCAAAAGCTAAGGCTTCTTTATCCCAATTGGGAAATTTACTTAATCTGTATTGTTCTAAGTAATATTCGACAATCTTTAAATAGGTCTCTTTATCTGGCATCCTAAATGATATTACAAGTCCAAATCTGGCATATAGAGACATCTGTTCGCTTATCTCATCGGCGTTGTATATGGAATCTGTTTTTAGAACTTCATCTTTTATCAAATGCCTTTTGTTTGATGTGGCTATTATCATTGCGTTTTTTGGTTTCTCTTCTAATCCACCTTCAATTGATGACTTGAATTTTCTATAACTTTCGTTTTGCTCATCAAAGGAGATGTCATCAAAAAACAGGATAAACTTGGATGTTTTGTATGCTGAGATAAGTTCGTATATTTCATATATAAATGTTGCTTCATCCGTTGGTATCTGGATAATCTTTAGACCTTTTTCTCTATAATTGTTGACTAATGCCTTTACGAGAGATGATTTGCCGCAGCCCCTTTCGCCCCATAAAAGGACATCCAAGAATGGTTTGTCTGATAAAAACGCTTCCGTATTGATTTTAAGCTGCTTAATCTGTGCATCTATGCCTATTAGATTCTCTAATCTTACTTCTGAGAAGTTGATTATTGGCCTTATCGTCCTATTTTCAGCTCTAAATGCAAAACCATCTGCTATCATTTTACAACAAAGACAACCTTTTTTGCTCCCTGAACACCGCTTACAAGTTGTTTTTCTATATCTGCTGTTTTGCTTTCTGCTCCTATGAAGATGAGATAATTACTCTGTTGTTTTGCAAGCTTGTATGCTTCAAACATGCTATCCTTTATGCTCTCTTTTTCGATGATAATGTAAAGGGTTTCTATATCCAATGCTGTAGATAGTTTATCCTTATCTGATACATCTATCAGTGCGTTTGCTTCCTTTGAATTTGCAGAGATGGCTTTTAGGATACCTATCTTGTTATTTTTGAAATAATTCTCATTGTTGTATCCGTTATTGCTTAGCGTGCTTTCTATCTCTTTAAAATCCACAACTTCTATACCGTTTAGATGGGCTTTTTCTATGAACTCTTCTAAATTACTCTTCATCTTCTAACTTCTTGATGAATTTTTCTCCGTCGAATTCGTAAAACAGTGGTTTGCCTGTTGGTATCTCGAATTTTGGTATATCTTCGTCGGATATTTTCTCTATGTGTTTTACTATGGCTCTTAGGCTGTTTCCGTGAGCGCTAATCAAAATATCCTTCCCTTGTTTTAGTTTAGGAATGATAACGCTCTCAAAAAACGGAATTGTTCGGTTGTAGTTGTCTTTTAAAGACTCACCACCCGGTGGGTTTATATCGTAGCTTCTTCTCCACTTATGAACCGTGTCTGCTCCATATTTTTCTGCTGTTTCCTGCTTGTTTAATCCCTGCAGGTCGCCGTAGTATCTCTCATTTAGCGCTTCTATCTCATATACAGGCAACACCTTTATCGTATCTGGCATGTTTGCCCAATCTTTCATTCTGCCTTCAGAATGCTGAATAATCGGAATCTTGCCGCAGTTGTTTACAGATAAAGCTATCATTGCCGTCTGAATAGACCTTATCAGTGCCGATGTATAAACTTCATCAAAACAGATGTCTTTGAGCTTTTCTCCTGCTTTTAGTGCTTCATCAATACCTTCTTTTGCAAGTGGCACATCTACCCAACCAGTAAATAGATTAAGCTTATTCCACATCGATTTTCCATGTCTTAAAAGAACCAATAAAGCCATCTTCTCTCTCCTTTTCTCATTTTACAGGTTGCTTTAGCTTGCGGCAGGGTTTATAATATAAAAATAAAATGGAGCCAGCGATAGGACTCGAACCTACGACCTGCTGATTACGAATCAGCTGCTCTACCACCTGAGCTACGCTGGCACCGATAAGGATTTTAGTTAAAAGGTTTTGTTTGTCAAGTGTGTTGAAAAACGAGTTATAATATTGTATAAGTTGCTCACTTTCGGAGGAGAGAGAAATGAGAGGGATAAAAAACGTTTGTGTAGTCGGAAGGAAAAACCCTGATTTAGACAGCGTTGCCAGTGCGATAGCTTACACAGAGCTTAAAAATACATTGGATTCAGAGACAAACTATGTTGCAACTGTGTGTGGTAGAATAGATGAGACAACGCAAAAGGTTTTTGGTTATTATAATATCTCTTTTCCCAAATACATAGCCGATTTGAGTCTTAGGGTTGAAGATGTAATGACCCAATCTGCCATAACGGTTAAAGAAAACGAACCTGTTACTGAAATATTTAGACTGATGCTGAAAAACGATTTAAGGGTAGTGCCTGTTGTTAAAGAGAATGGTGAGTTTGTTGGTTATTTTGGTATGGTGGATATAGCAAGAAAGAGTATCTCATCTGTAATGCCAGATATATTTAGAAAGATAAAAACAAGCGTTTCTATAATAAAGAAAGCCGTCGATGGTGAAACATTGGTTGAAAGCGAAAGGGAGAATGAAGAATTTATAGCGACGGTTATTATGGGTGTTATGGATAGAGAAGGATTGATGAGTATCATCGAAAGGATTGAACCTGAAAATGTTATAATGGTTGTTGGAAATAGGGAAGATTTGCAGAAGGCTGCCATAGAGATTGGTGTAAGGTGTATGGTGGTATCTGGTGGATATAGCGTAAGTGAGAAGTTAAAGAAAATGGCAGAAGAGAATGGGGTTGCAATAATATCATCAGAATACGATGCATTTGCCACGGTTGGTTTGATAGAGTGGAGTATTCCTGTTGAGAGTGTTTGTGAGAAGAGTAATATAACGGTTAGTCCTTTGGATTTGGTCAAAGATATAAAGGAGATGGTCTATACTTCAAATAACAGAGCTGTGGCTGTAGTGGATTCAAAGAAAAAGGTTAAAGGTATTATTACAAGGACAGATATAATAAAATATGATAGAAGAAGTGTAATTTTGATAGATCACTCATCAAGTATAGATGCGCCAGATGGAATATTTGAATGCAATATCTTAGAGATTATTGACCATCACAGATTAGGCGATATTCAGACAGGCTTTAAGACGAGATACAGGATAGAACCGTGGGGCGCAACAGCATCGATAATAGTTGACGAATTTAAGAAGAATCGTGTAAAACCATCAAAAACATCGGCTTTGCTGCTTGCTGCTGGGATAATATTAAATACCAATTTCTTAAGAGAGAATGTTGCTGATGAAGATTTAGAGAACCTTGAATGGGTATGTTCTATATGGGATATGGATTCATCAGAGCTTTCAGAAGAGCTTAAAAAGATAATAAATTCTTAAAGGGGTAGGAGGTATTCTATGGTAAATGCAACAACAGCTTTGTATCTGACATTCATTGCGTCATTCTTGTCTATTGGTTATGCGTTGTTCGCAGCGTATTATGTTCTTTCAAAGGAAGATGGCAACGAAAGAATGAAGGAGATCGCTAAAGCCATCCAGGAAGGTGCAGGTGCTTTCTTGGCGAGAGAGTATAAGAGTATAGCAATGGTTGCCATCGTTATATTTGCCATCTTGTGGGCATTGGGTGCAAAAAGTGAGCATTTTGGACTTTTAACGGCTTTGGGATATCTGACAGGTGCCATTCTTTCTGGTCTTGCTGGTTATATTGGTATGTTTGTTGCCGTTAGGACAAATGTTAAAACGGCACAGATGGCAAAGAACGGTTTGGCAAAGGCTTTGGATTTGGCATTCAAGGGCGGTTCTGTTACGGGATTTCTTGTTACTGGTTTTGGTCTTCTTGCCATTTCTGGTTTCTATTATGTCTCAGTTTATATCTTTAAACAGCCTGTTGAGCATACGATCAAGGCTTTGATAGGTCTTGCATTTGGAACAAGCTTGATCAGTGTTTTTGCTCGTCTTGGTGGTGGAATTTACACAAAAGCTGCAGATGTCGGTGCTGACCTTGTTGGTAAGGTTGAAGCAGGAATTCCTGAAGACGACCCAAGAAACCCAGCGGTTATAGCTGACAATGTGGGTGATAATGTCGGCGACTGTGCTGGTATGGCTGCAGATGTTTTTGAAACATTCACCGTTACCACAGTTGCTGCAATGGTTTTGGGTCATACGCTATTTGACAAACCGGGCACAGTTGGAATAGCTGCAATGTTTCCACTTCTAATTGGTGCTATCGCTTCTGTTTCTGCAATTGTAGGAGCTTTCTTTGTAAGGCTTGGCAGGTCAAACAACATTATGGGTGCTTTCTATAAGGGTATGTTTGTTACGGCTATAATTGCTCTTGTTATTATCTATTTTGCTTCTAAAAAGTTCTTTGGAGTGCCTATCGAATATTCATGGGGTAAGGTTACAGCAAACGGTGTATTCTTGTCATCTTTGATAGGTATGATTATAACGGGTCTGTTGATGTTTATAACTGAGTATTACACTTCCTATGAGTATCCACCTGTTAAATCAATAGCTAAGGCTTCCATTACAGGTCATGCAACAAACATTATTCAGGGTATGGCTGTAATGCTTAAGGCTCCTGCTTTGCCAGCAATTGTTATTGCTCTGGGTATGTTTTTCTCATATAAACTTGCTGGACTTTACGGTATAGCAATTGCAGCAGCAGCTATGCTTTCACTTACGGGTATGGTTATATCAATTGACTCATACGGTCCTATTACAGATAACGCTGGTGGAATTGCAGAGATGGCAGAACTTGACGATTCCGTTAGAGCTGTTACAGACCCGCTTGATGCTGTTGGAAATACGACAAAGGCTGTTACAAAGGGATTTGCTATAGGTTCTGCTGCTTTGGCAGCTTTGGTTTTATTTGCTGAATATACACGCTCTATCGGTGCTGGTGTCCACTCATTTGATTTAAGCAACCCGCTTGTTCTTGTAGGATTGTTGCTTGGCGGTCTTTTGCCATTCTATTTCGGTGCTATGAGTATGGAAGCTGTCGGCGTTGCAGGCGGTATGATGGTTGAAGAAGTTAGAAGACAGTTTAGAGAGATAAAAGGCATCTTGGAAGGAAAGGCAAAGCCGGATTATGCAGCATGCGTTGATATTGTTACAAGGGAATCCTTGAAAAAGATGATAGCACCGGGTCTTATACCTGTTTTAGGTCCTATCATCGTTTATATTCTGTTTGGTAAGATTGCACTGGGTGCACTTTCTATGGGCGCAATTATAACGGGATTCTTCCTTGCAGTTGCTATGACAAGCGGTGGTGGTGCATGGGATAATGCCAAAAAATACATAGAAGATGGTAATTTTGGCGGAAAAGGAAGTGAAGCTCATAAGGCTGCTGTAACAGGCGATACAGTGGGAGATCCGCTAAAGGATACGGCTGGTCCTGCTATTAACCCGATGATTAAGATTATAAACATTATTGCTATCTTAATAGTGTTAACAAACTTCTAATCTAAATAAGGGGGTGTATGCCCCCTTTCTGTTTTGGGTTTGAAGTCAAACCTAAAGCAGAAAGAGTTAGAAAGGAGAAGGAAGGATGGTTGAAGAGACAAAACTCTTATACGAAGGTAAAGCCAAAAAGGTTTATGAGACAAATGACCCAAATCTACTAATTATCTATTTTAAGGATGATGCAACGGCTTTTAACGGCAAAAAGCACGAAGTTATAGACGAAAAGGGCGCTTTGAATAAGGCTATTACAACTAAGGTATTTCATTGGCTTGAAGAGTGCGGCATAAAGACACATTTTGTTGAAGAGAATTCAGGAAGAGAGATAGTTGTTAAAAGGCTTAAGATGATACCCGTTGAGGTTGTTGTTAGGAATATCGCTGCAGGTTCCATTGCCAAAAGACTTGGACTTAAGCAGGGCGAGAAGCTACCAAGACCAATTCTTGAGTATTATTATAAAAGCGATGAGTTAGACGATCCGTGGATTAACGAAGACCATATTACAGCATTTGGTTGGGCAGATGAAGAGACACTAAAAAAGATTAGAGAGATAGCTTTTAAGGTCAATGAATGTTTGAAGGAGAAGTTTGATAAGGCTGGCATTATACTTGTTGACTTTAAACTTGAGTTTGGCTTTGATAATGAAGGTAATCTTTTATTGGGTGATGAATTTACACCGGATGGTTCAAGGCTATGGGATAAACAGACAGGCGAAGTTTTAGATAAGGATAGATTTAGAAAAGATTTAGGCGATTTAATAGAAGGATATGAAAAGATTTTAATGAAAATATCAAGGGTTTAGATATGAAGTATGTGGTAATTGTTATGCCTAAGAAGGCGATACTTGACCCACAGGGAAAGGCAATAAAACAGGTTGCCGAAGATTATCTTAATAAGTCTATTAAAGATATAAGGGTTGGAAAGTATTTTGAGATAGAACTCGAAGAAGAAAACGATGAGCTTGTTGATAAACTTGCAAAGAATATTTTATCCAATGAAGTTATAGAAGATTATCTGGTGAAGAAGGTATGAAGGTTGGTATAATTCAGTTTCTTGGAACGAATTGTGATTACGATTGCAAATACGCCTGCGACTGCTTAGGTTTTAAAAGTGAATTTATCTGGTATAATCAAACCGATGTTAAAGGGTTTGATGTTATTATTTTGCCGGGTGGTTTTTCATACGGGGATTATCTAAGAAGTGGTGCTTTAGCTAAGTTTTCACCTGTTATGAAGGCGGTTGCCGATTTTTCTAAAAAAGGTGGCAGGGTTATTGGCATCTGCAACGGTTTTCAGATTCTGATTGAAGTGGGATTGCTTAAAGGTGCTCTTCTGAAAAATAAAAACCTTCGTTTCATACATAAAGATGTGTATCTAAAGGTTGAAAAAAGCGTATGTAAGTTTACCGAAGGGCTTGAAGGTAAAGTATTAAGAATGCCAATAGCGCACGGTGAAGGCAACTATTTCTGCAGTGATGATTATCTGAAGTATCTGCAGGATAATGATATGATTGTATTGAGATATTCAAATGAATCTGGTGAAGTAAAGGATGAGTGTAATCCGAACGGTTCTATCTATAATATAGCTGGTATTTGTAATGAAAATGGCAATGTGTTTGGACTTATGCCGCATCCAGAAAGGGCTGTTGGTGATTTAGGTAAAGACGGGGAGGAGATTTTTAAACGATTTTTATAGGGGGCATCAATGTTTGAAAAAAGCAAAAGATTGTTTGAAGAAGCAAAGAGATACATAGTTGGCGGCGTTAACAGTCCTGTTAGGGCTTTTAAAAATGTTGGAAGGACGCCGCTTTTTATAGCAAAGGCTAAAGGTTCTAAGATTTACGATGAAGATGGCAATGAGTTTATCGATTATGTTAACAGTTGGGGACCTGCCATTTTGGGTCATGCAGACGACGAAGTGATAGATAAAGTGGAAGGGGTTTTAGAAAACGGCTTTTCGTTTGGTGCTCCCACTATACTTGAAACGGAGATTGCAAAGCGTATCGTAAATGCGTTTGATTCTATAGATCTTGTGAGATTTGTAAGTTCTGGCACAGAAGCAGCGATGAGTGCCATAAGACTTGCTCGTGGTGTAACTGGCAGAGATAATATTTTAAAATTTATCGGGTGTTATCATGGACATTCCGATAGTCTGCTTGTCGGTGCTGGGTCTGGTTCGAGCACATTTGGTGTTCCTTCAAGTAAAGGCGTTCCTATGGATTTTGCAAAACATACACTGCTTGCTGAATTTAACGATTTGGATGCCGTTGAAGATATATTTAGAAGGTATGGAGATACGATTGCTGCTATAATCGTTGAGCCTGTTGCTGGCAATATGGGTGTAATAAGGCCTGCTGAAGGCTTTTTGGAAGGTTTAAGAGAAGTTTGTGATAAATATGGCGCACTTCTCATTTTTGATGAAGTAATGACAGGCTTTAGGCTGACCTATGGCGGCGCTCAGCATATTTATAATGTAAAGCCCGATATAACAATTTTGGGTAAGGTTATCGGTGGTGGTTTTCCTGCTGCCTGTTTTGGTGGAAAAAGAGAGATAATGGAATTTTTAGCACCAGAAGGTGGAGTGTATCAAGCAGGAACATTAAGCGGAAATCCTATCGCCATGGCAGCAGGTATAGCAACACTTGATATATTGAAAAGAAAAAACCCTTATGAAGAACTTAATAAGAACACCCAGAAGATTATATCCCGTATTATTGGGCTTGGTGTTGAATACGGCATACCTGTAAGTGGTGAAGCGATTGGCTCGATGTTTAGCATATTCTTTACAGAAGAGAAACCAACAAACTATTCCAAAGTCTCAAAAAGCGACCAGAGATTATTTACAAATTATTTTATAGGCTTGCTTGAGCGTGGTATATACATACCGCCATCTCAGTTTGAATCCAATTTTATAACGATTAAACATTCGCTTGCCGATATAGAGAATACGCTTGTTGCTGTTGAAGAAGTGTTTAAAGAGCTTTCAAGCGGAAGATTTTATGTATGAAAAGGGATGAAAGAAGAGAAAAGGCAAAATTTTATCGCCAGCTGTATGATGCAACAACTGTAGGTTTAAGCGTCGTATTTGCTATTCTTATTGGTGGTGTTTTGGGATATTGGCTTGATAGAAAATACAATCCACCTTATCATTGGCTTTTTTTTCTTTTTCTCTTTTTTGGTATAGCTGCGGGGTTTAAGAATATGTTTTACGGTATTAAAAAGCAGACAAAGAATGAAGATAACGATAAAAAGACTTGAAATAATTTTTGTAATAGTATATTTTTTAGCAGCATCGATTTGTTTTTTTATTTTTTTAAAAACGGACTGTTTAAAGGACAGTCTGGCTGGTTTTTTAGTCTCTATGGGAGACTGGTATCTTTTAAAATTTATGGCAAAGAAGTGGCTAAAAAAGGGTAGGTATTCGCTTTTTGATTCGGCGGTTAGATTTGTTGTTGTGGGTTTAAGTGTTTGGTTTCTTTTGAATCTTGGTTTTGATGGAGTAGGGTTGTTTGTTGGGATAAGTGTTATTCCTTTATCCTTAATGGGTATTGGTATTGCGAGTATGTTTAAAAAACTTACAGTGTGAGGTGAGATAACATGGAAGCACCAACCTTTTTAGACTTTATTATCCATTCAACAGGGTTGCCTGCTTATTTGGTATTTACTTGGTTTGTGATGTTGGTCATTCTTGCTTTGGCTTTGATTGTTAGAGGTTCCTTAAAACTTGTGCCTGAAGGCATACAGAATGTTGCAGAAAGCGTAGTGTATGGCATTTACAGCTTTGTTGAGGATATTCTCGGCAAAGAAGAGACGCCAAAACATTTTCCTTTGATTGCAACTTTGGCTATTTTTATATTTTTTGCCAATATAACGGAACTTATACCGTATTTTGCCCCGCCAACATCAAACCTAAATACAACACTTTCGATGGCTTTAATCGTGTTTGTCTATTATCAGTTTTTGGGTATTAAGAAGCATGGTTTTAGGTATATAAAACATTTTATGGGACCTGTCTGGTGGCTTGTGCCGTTAATGTTCCCTATTGAAGTTATTGGTCATTTCGCAAGAATTATATCACTATCTGTCAGGTTGTTTGGTAATATATTTGGCGATGATTTGCTGCTTGCTATTATATTCTTCTTGGCTCCTTGGCTTGTTCCGTTGCCAATAATGGGACTTGTTCTGTTTGCTGCAAGTTTGCAGGCATTTATATTCTTCTTGCTTTCAACCCTGTACATTGCAGATGCGATAAGTGAGCCAGAACATTAAGAGTGTAATGTTTTGATTTTTTATTGTGAGGAGGTGGAGTTATGAAGGGTAAGGTTCTTTTGTTAAGTGCACTTGCAGTGCTTGTTGCTTTGCCAGCTTTGGCTGCTGGTGATGCTGAGACTGCTTCTGCTGCTGCAAACCTTGTTTTGAAGAAGTACTACATGTTTGTTGCTATGGGTGGCGCTATTGGTCTTGGTTTGGCAGCTGGTGGTGGTGGAATCGGTCAGGGTCATGCAGTTAACGGAACAGTTCTTGGAACAGCAAGAAATCCAGCACTTTCTGGTAAATTGCTTACCGTTATGATGATCGGTCTTGCTATGATCGAGTCCTTGGTTATCTACATGCTTGTTATCGTTCTCATTATCTTCTACACAAACCCATTCCACATCTAATCTTAACCAAACAGAAAACAAAAAGGGGAGCTTTTTGAAGGCTCCCTTTTTTTATTTACTCATCTTTACTTTCTTCTTCACAGTAATTGCATCCTTTTCTTGCGCAGCACCATTTACCTTTCTTTTTAACAAACAGTGTGTATCCACATTCTGGGCATGTTTTGTTTTTTAATTCTCCACGAATGGTGAATTTGCACTCTGGATAATTTGAGCATCCGTAAAATTTTCCTCTCTTTGATGAAAACTCGATTAAATCGCCACCACACTCTGGGCATTTCAATCCTGTCGGATATGGTTTTGTATTTTTGCACTTTGGATAGTTGGAACACGCCAAGAATTTTGTTCCCTTCTTTGAGTATTTAACAACCATTAAAGCGCCGCACTTGTCGCATTTTATATCTGTTACTTCTTCATTTAGCGGTTTTGTATTTTTGCACTTTGGATAGTTGGAACATGCCAAGAATTTGCCGTATCTTCCTTCTCTTATAACCATAGGTGCGCCGCATAGTTCGCATACGATATCTGTTTTTTCGTCTTCGGGTTTTATGCGTTCCATATTTTGATAGGCATAATCAAGCAGCTCTTTGAACTTGTCGTAGAATTTTCTTAGAAGCTCGACTTTATTTAACTCTCTTTTTGCAATCTTATCTAAGCCTTCTTCCATTTTAGCTGTGAATTTTACATTTATGATGTCTGAGAAGAATTTATCAAGCATTTTGCTTGTTATTATGCCTATCTCCTGTGGATAAAACTTTTTCTCTTTTAGGATAACATAGCCTCTTTTCTGGATTGTGTCGATTATCGTTGCATATGTTGATGGCCTGCCTATGCCGTGCTTTTCTAACTCTTTTATTAGTGTTGCTTCTGTGTATCTGGGTGGCGGCTCTGTAAAGTGCTGTTTTGCTTTTATATCTGTAAGTTTTACGCTTTGGTTTTTCTTAAGTTGCGGGGCTTGCTGCTGCTGAATCTTTGAGAATGTCCATATTCTTAAAAATCCTTCGAATGTTAATTCTTTAAACGATGCTTTTGCTTCAAAATTGTCTGATGAAAATGTGATAGATGTATTTTTGAACTCTGCTGGTCTCATCTGGCTTGCCATAAACCTGCGCCATATAAGGTCGTATAGCTTGAACTGTTCTTCTGTTAAGTATGGTTTTACCATCTCGGGTAAAAGAGATGGATCTGTTGGCCTTATGGCTTCGTGTGCTTCTTGGGCTAATCTTGACTTTGTTTTGTATTCAACAGGTTTATCTGGCAGATATTCATCACCCAGAAGTTTTTTTATAGTGCTTCTTGCTGCCTTTTTTGCTTCGTCTGCTATGTGTAATGAATCTGTTCTCATATATGTTATAAGACCTATTCTCTGTTTATCTATATCGACACCTTCATAAAGCGACTGTGCTATACGCATCGTCCTTTGGGCTGAAAAACCCAATATGTTTGATGCTGCCATCTGCATGGTGCTTGTTATAAATGGTGGGTCTGGTTTTTTTGTTGTTTTTGAGCGTGAAATAGATGAGATGATGAAATTTTCCTTTTTTAGCTGCTCTTTAATCTCGTTGGCTTTTTCTTTTGAGTCTATCTCAAACTTGTCTAATTTTTTGCCGTTTATTTTTGTTAGGGTTGATTCTATTGTATCTTCAAAGATGGGATGGATACTCCAGTACTCTTGCGGTTTAAAATTTTCTATCTCTTCTTCTCGCTCGACAATCAACTTTAAGGCTACGGACTGAACCCTTCCTGCACTTAAGCCTCTTCTGATTTTCTTTGCTAAAAGTGGCGAGAGTTTATAACCAACGATGCGGTCTAAGATTCTTCGCGCTTCTTGAGAGTTAACCATATCCATATCTATCTTGCGCGGATTTTTTATCGCATCTAATATCGCTTTCTTGGTTATCTCGTGAAAAGCTATGCGTTTTATTTTATCTTCATTAACCTTTGTAGCTTGGGTTATATGCCAGCCGATGGCTTCTCCTTCTCTATCTTCGTCTGTTGCTATATAGACAACTTCTGATTCCTTTGACAGTTTTTTTAGTGTGTCAACTATGGGTTTTTTCTCCTTAGGAACAACATACTTTGGTTTGAAATCGTGTTCTATGTCAACGCCAAACGAACTTTTCGGTAAGTCCCTGATATGGCCATAGGATGCCACGACATTGTAATCTTTACCTAAAAACTTGCCTATGGTTTTTGCTTTGGCTGGTGATTCAACCACTACAAGATTCATTTATCCACCACCTTGTTTAAATTTTTTCATATTCTCCGTAATCGTTGCGTTTTACTAAACCCTTTAGTTCTAAATCAAATAGAATCTCGCTTATCTTGTCTATCTCCATATTGCTTTTTATGGCTAATTCGTCTTCTGTTATGCTTCCTTCCATAAGCTCAAGCACAATTTTCTCATCTTCGCTTAAGTTTATTGGATTTTCTGCTTCTTTTAGTTCTTCTTTTAGTTCGATATAGAAGTGTTCCAAAATTGTATTTACATCAATAACAGGCACTGCACCTTCGCTTATCAGCTTGTTTGTGCCTTTGCTTCTTTTTGAGAATATCTCACCAGGCACTGAGAATACGGTTTTTCCCTGTTCTGCGGTTAATCTTGCCGTGATGAGAGAGCCGCTTTTTATATCTGCTTCTATAACTATAGTTGCTTTGGATAATCCTGCTATTATTCTGTTTCGCGCAGGGAAGTTTTGTCTTAACGGTGGAGTAAATACTCCAAATTCGCTAATCAAGCAGCCTTTTTGCTCTATCTGTTTGTATAACTCTCTGTTTTTCTGTGGATATGTGATGCTTAAACCGTTTCCTAAGACAGCTATCGTGTAGCCGTTGTTTTCAAGCGTTGTTTTGTGCGCCAATGCATCTATACCCAATGCAAGTCCGCTTACGATACTGAATCCGCTTTCTACAAGGTATGGCAGCAGATATTTTACAACCCTTTGGCCGTATCCTGACGGGTATCTTGTGCCAACGACAGCGATTGTTAGTGGATTTTCTCTAAATTCTCCCTTTATATACAACACAAGCGGCGGGTATGGAATCAGCCTTAAATTTTCAGGGTAGTCATCGTCAAAAAAACTCACTATGCGTATGTTATTTTTCTCTATGTATTCTAATTCCTTTGTTATATCTCTCTTTTTTATTTTATGCTTAGCCTTTTGGTATATCTCATCAAGGCTATTGTATTTTTCGGGTTCTTTTATGGATAATCCAGACATCAGGACTGCAAGTTCATTTGTTTGCAATGAGCAACCTCACAAGCGATGAGTAGTAGTGGTATTCTCTGAAGGTCTTAAAACCAAAGCTTCTTAACTTCTCTTTTAAGTCTATCTTTATAAATTCACTTGCCAATGGACATTCTCCATATTTGAAAACGGCTTTAACAAAAATATTCTTGTCTTCTAAATCAAATTCGTTGTAATCAAGAATACAGAATCTGCCGCCTTCTTTTAAACTATCGTATGCGTTTTTTATGATCTTGTCCCTGTCTGAATCAATAAAGCCATGCAGAACAAAAGAGATGAATGCAATATCAAATTGGTTTCTAAATGGATGTGGTTTTCGTATGTCGTGGTAGAATATTTTAACATTTTTCCTTCTGCACCGTCTTTTTGCCTGTCTTATCATATTTTTGCTTGTATCGAACCCAACGATTAGACCATCTGTGTAATTCTTCATCAGGCAGATATTCTTGGCTGTCCCACAACCAAGATCCAAGATTGTGTCGTTTATTGAGATATCCATATCTTTTATAACCTTTTCTATAAACCTTTGATATGTAAAGCCGCTTATCAAATGCATTATCTCATCGTAAAACAGAGCTTCAACGCCATCAATCTCAACTTTACTAAGTTGTTTTGCCATCTTTTCGCTCCTTTTTTAAATATGCTTACCTTTTATATTGATTTTTTTGAGTTTTTCAAGTT
>CAYTZD010000026.1:0-15759 GCA_964442345.1 uncultured Hippea sp.
TTATCTCACGATACACTCTTTTACATACTTTTCTGCTGTTTCTTTTAATCTTGATAGACTGTTTTCTGAAAAACCTACTGCACTTGCAAATGCGGGATTCAATGTTTTTGAAGCTTTAAAATTTTGAATCACATAAAGCTTGGCAGTTTTGATTGTTTTTAAGATTTTCTCTATATCGCTTTCGTCCAACAAGTCTTTAACAACCGTTGTTCTGAATTCATGGTTTTTAAAGTTCAAAATTATGCTTATTGACTCTTTTATCCTGTCTATATCGCATTTTGCACCTACAACCTTTTCGTATTTCTCAAAAGGCGCCTTTATATCCATTGCTATGTAATCAATAAGATTTAAGCTGATAAGTTTATTTAGTAGCTTTGGATTTGAGCCGTTTGTGTCTAATTTGACCTTGAATCCTTTATCTTTAACCTGTTCAATAAACTTGATTAATCTTTCGCCGTGTATTGTGGGTTCTCCGCCTGTTATAGATACTGCTGTCAACTTGCCAACCCTTTTTTCTAAGAAATTTAATATGTCTCTCTCTTCGATTTTTTCTGCTGTGTTGTTGACAAGTTCTGGATTGTGGCAGTATGGACATCTGAAGTTGCAGCCGATTGTAAACACGACAGCTGAAAGCTCCTTTGGATAATCTATAAGGGAAAACCTTTGAAGTCCGCCAAACATTAGCTTACCTTAAATGTTTTTCTCTCTTTAAACTCTTCGGCTTTGCCATCGTTCCACTGCTCAACAGGTCTTAAATACCCGACAACGCGGGAGTAAACTTCGCATCTTTCGCCTTTTACTTCCTTCTTTTTTCTCTTGAGTTCTTCTATCTTTTTTAAGATCTCTTTTTTAGTCATTTGTCTCCTCCAATAGTTTTTTTAATCTTTTTATTTCTGCTTCTATCTCTTCTTCTTTTTCCCTTTTACAAATGGGGCATTCTTTGTGTTCTCCTGCTATGTAGCCGTGAATTGGACAGATTGAAAAAGTTGGCGTTAATGTTAGATACGGCAGTCTGTAATTCTCAAATATGGTTTTTATTAAAAGCTTAACTGAACTTGCATCATACAATCTTTCGCCTAAGAAGATATGCAAGACCGTGCCGCCTGTGTATTTTGTTTGAAGATTGTCCTGTAATTCCAATGCTTCGAATACATCGTCTGTATAATTTACAGGTAGCTGGGATGAATTTGTGTAGTATGGTTTTGAGCTTGTGCCAGATGTCTTTATGTCTGGGTATCTCTCTTTATCCAATCTTGCAAGCCTAAATGATGTGCCTTCTGCTGGCGTTGCTTCAAGATTGTAATTGTTGTTTGTTTCGTCCTGAAATTGTTGAAGTTTATCTCTCATAAAATCGAGCACTTTGGCTGCAAATTCCTGACCCGCACTGTTTGTTATTGGTTCTCCTAAAAGATTGAGACATGCTTCGTGCATACCTATAAGCCCTATGGTTGAGAAGTGGTTTTTCCAGTATTCTCCAAAGCGCTCTTTAATTGAAGAGAGATAGAATTTTGAATAGGGATAGAGATTAAAATCTGTAAAACGCTCAAGCACCTTTCGTTTTATCTCAAGAGATTCTTTTGCAAGTTCCATCAGTTCTGATAGACGCATAAAGAACTCGTTTTCTGTTGATGAGAGATATGCAATTCTTGGTAGGTTAATCGTTACAACACCTATGGAGCCGGTTAAAGGGTTTGCACCAAATAGGCCACCGCCTCTTTTCTTGAGTTCTCTTGTGTCAAGCCTAAGCCTGCAGCACATAGAACGGGCATCTTCTGGGTTCATATCGGAATTTATGAAGTTTGCAAAGTATGGTATGCCGTATTTTGCCGTTGCTTCCCAGAGTGGCTTTAATGCAGGATTGTCCCAGTCAAAATCCTTTGTTATGTTGTATGTTGGAATGGGAAAGGTAAACACCCTGCCGTCTGCATCGCCTTCGCTTGCCACCTCCATAAACGCCCTGTTAAACATATCCATCTCTTTTTGAAATTCGCCGTATGTTGCATTCTGCAATTTGCCACCTATGATAACGGCTTGATTCTTTAAAAATTCAGGAACTTTTAAATCGAGTGTAATATTTGTGAAGGGTGTCTGAAAACCAACCCTTGTTGGTACATTGATATTGAATATGAATTCCTGTATTGCTTGTTTAACTTCCTTATAAGATAGATTGTCAAATGCTATGAACGGTGCAAGATAGGTGTCAAAGTTTGAGAAGGCTTGGGCTCCTGCTGATTCGCCTTGAAGTGTGTAGAAGAAGTTTACAATCTGGCCTAATGCACTTCTGAAATGTTTTGCCGGTCTGCTTGAGACTTTGCCTTTTGCACCCTTGAAACCTTTAATCAGTAAGTCTTGCAGATCCCAGCCGACACAATAGACGCTTAATGAATTTAAATCGTGAATATGAAAATCACCGTTTAGATGAGCTTCTTTGATATTCTTTGGATAGATTTTGTTAAGCCAATAGGTTTTTGTGATGGCTGATGAGATGTAGTTGTTTAATCCTTGAAGAGAAAAGCTCATATTGGAGTTCTCTTTTACTTCCCAGTCGAGCTTGTTTAGGTAATTTTCTATTAGTTCAACATCGGCTCTGTTTTTGAATTCTCTTAGTTGTGTGTGCTGTTCTCTGTAAATGATATAGGCTTTTGCTGTTTTTTTAAATGGTGAGCTTAATAAGACTTCTTCAACAATGTCCTGTATCTCTTCAACTGTAGGCGTTCTATCACCAAAAAACCTGTAAGCTAAGTCCAGAACTTTAATGGTAAGTTTCTTTGCCGTATCGTAGTCGAACTCTTTAGTTGCTTTGCCTGCCTTTGCTATGGCATTTGTTATCTTTTCGGCATTGAAATCTACAATCCTGCCGTCTCTTTTGATAATTTTTGAGAACACAATACCCCCTTATAGGTAAAATGTTGGATAGCTTATAAGGTTTAGGGGATATTAATCAGGTGGGCTTTTCTTTTCTCATAGCTTGAACCTCCCGTTCGTTTTTTTGTCGGGTAAGTCTCCTGGCTTGGCTTCATCCTACTCCTCTCGCCTTCCCATCGGGCGACCCTTTTTAAGAGCCACTCCCGACAGTGGCATAGTGAGAGTTTCGTCAGCCTTACAGTTGCGGGGGCAGCGCCGGATTTTCACCGGACTTCCTTGACCCGACATTATTCTTATATTATTTTTGCTGAGAAGATGTCAAGTGGATATGTGTACCTATCTTGGATTTATAATCTTTTTGTCTTGAAAAACAAGCGATTTTTGAATAATCTTTTGCTATCTTGTGAGCGGGAGTAGGGATGAAGCTTTTTCTCTCTGAGAACGGTTTATCTATTGATCTGGATAAGCTGCATACAGAACTTCACGATTTCTTGGGCTTTAGGGTTAATATTCAGATAGTTCCAGAAGGGACACTTGAGCGTCCACAAGGGAAAGCTGTAAGGGTTATTGATAAAAGGCAGAAATAGGCTAAAAAATTTTTCGTTTATGCCGATTAAGATAAGTGGAGACTGTTGAAGCAGGAGGCTAAATGAACGCAGGCGGAATTGTATTTACCTTAATAGCTGTAATTGGTGCTTTCGTCTATGAAGGTGGAAATCCAGCAGCTCTTTTGCAGATAGGTGAATATATAGTTCTCGTTGGTGCATTCTTTGGGATGCTTTTGTCGAGTGCTTCACCTGCTGCTTTAAAGGGAGCTTTTGGCGTAATCTTAGGTATTACAAAACCAGATCCTTATAACAAGAAGAACTATCTTGAATTGCTTAAAATAATCTATGATTTGTCAACAAAGGTTAGAAAAGACGGTATCCTATCTTTGGAAGCTGTTGTTAATGAACCCGATTCTTCACCTATTTTGCAGGAAGCTTCTTTTTTCCTTAAAAACAAGGAAGCAAAGGATCTTCTTATAGATGCCTTGAGAAATATTGTTACGGGTATAGAAGTTGAAAAATTAGATGAGATGCTTGATACGAACATAGAAGTCATAGAACAGGAGATATCTGTTCCAGCTAAGATGGTAGCGACATTGGCAGAATCATTACCAGGTATGGGTATCGTTGCAGCAGTTATGGGTATTATCCTTACGATGGGTGCTTTGGGTGGTTCTATTCTTGAGATTGGTGAACATGTTGCTGCAGCTCTTACAGGTACTATGTTGGGTCTTCTTTTGTGTTATGGAATTTTTGGTCCTATGGCAAAATATGCAGAATTCAAAAACGAAGATGCAGTGGCTTATCTTAAGGCTTTGAAGACAGGGATAGTTTCTATAGCAAAAGGTGATGCACCAATTATTGCAATGGAAGCCGTAAGAGAAGCAATACCACCTTTTGCAAGGCCAGAGTTTGATGAAGCAGAACAGTTTGTAAAGGGTAAGTGATATGGCTGAAGAGAATAATCAAGAAGGTGGTATAGTCAAAAAGTGTAAACAGAAAAAATGTGAAGAAGGTGGCGGTAGCGCATGGGAAGTTGCATACGGCGACTTCATGACATCGATGATGGCTTTCTTCTTGGTTATGTGGCTTATTGCTGCCACCAATGTTAAGCAGAGAAAGATTCTTTCCACATACTTTACGCAACCCGGTGCCACATCGTTAACAGAAGGTTCGTCTATGCTTCCTTCAAAGGGTGTGTTTGATATAGGTTCAAAAAGCTTGACGGTATCTCAACGCGTTCCAGAGATGCCTTTACCTTCTGTCCAACAGCCAAAAACCTTAAAGGGTAGAGGACTTATACCCAAAGTCTTAAGAAAAAGCGGTGGTGGAATAGGTCATCAGAAGCAGACTTTAAATCTTTATATGGTAATGAAGAAAATTCAGCAGTCTATAGCAAGCAGAAAAGAGCTTCTGCAGTATAGAAACCAGATAAAAATGGAGATTACAGAAGAAGGCTTAAGGATTGTAATCTTTGATAAAAACAGAAGGCCTATGTTTTATCCGGGTTCTGCTCAACTTGAGCCTTGGGCTAAAGAGGTTCTCGACATAGTTGCCAAACAGCTTGCTTCTATATCAAATAAAATAGTTATAGAAGGCCATACAGACGCCCATCCATATACGGTAGGTAATGTCTCCAATTGGGATCTATCCACAATGAGGGCAAATGCCGCAAGAAGAGAACTGCAGGCAAACGGTGTAGGTGCAGACAGGTTTGATAGTATTGTTGGCTATGGTTCAACAAGGCCTGTTCCGGGCACAAGTCCTGATGATCCTATCAATAGACGCATTGTGATACTTGTTAAGAAAATATAACTTATCTATTAACAATCATTTATTTCCTTAGCTATAGAAAGTTAAGTATCTATAACCTTGACTATATGTTTTTATTGTGATATAAAATTAAAAAGTTTAAACTTTTCCATAAGGGGGGAGAATATGGGTAAGCAAAAAGGAACTATCGAATCAAAATTAAAAGAGACAAGGGTTTTTTACCCATCTATTGATTTTGCTCAAAGAGCCAATATCGATACAGAAGAGTACGAAAGATTAAAAAAATGGGTTGAGATGGATTGGGAAGGTTTCTGGAAGTATTTTGCACTGAAAAAGATTACCTGGTTTAAAAGATTTGATGAAGTTTTGGATGATTCCAATCCACCGTTTTATAAGTTTTTTACAGGCGGAAAGCTTAATGTATCATATAACTGCCTTGATAGGCATGTTAAAACATGGAGAAAAAATAAGGCTGCCATAATCTGGGAAAGTGAAAATGGCGATGCGGAAGTCTTAACATATCAGCAACTTTATATAAAAGTTAACAAGTTTGCCAGTGTTTTAAGGACACTTGGTGTCAAAAAAGGCGATAGGGTTTTGATATATATGCCTATGATACCTGAAGCGGCAGTTGCAATGTTGGCATCTGCCAGAATTGGTGCGATACATTCAGTTGTTTTTGGTGGATTTTCTTCAGAAGCCTTAAGGGATAGGATAAACGATGCTAAACCAAAGGTTATAGTAACGGCAGACGGAAGCTTTAGGAATGGTAAGGCTATTCCGTTGAAGAGTAAAGTTGATGAAGCTTTAGATGGTGTTGAGCATAAGGTTGATTATGTTGTTGTCGTAAGACATATAGAAAGAGACATTCACATGAAGCCTTTAAGGGACTTCTGGTGGCAGGATCTGATGAGCGACCCTGATTATGCTTCCATCTATTGCGAACCCGAGCATGTGGATAGTGAAGACCCGTTATTTATTCTTTACACATCAGGTTCAACGGGTAAGCCAAAGGGAATAGTTCATTCATCTGCCGGTTATCTGCTTTGGACGATGCTAACGATGAAGTGGGTTTTTGATATAAAAGACGACGACACATTCTGGTGCACGGCTGATATAGGCTGGATAACAGGGCATTCATACGGTGTTTATGGACCTTTGGCTATAGGTGCAACAACTGTTATGTATGAAGGTGTGCCGACATATCCAACACCTGCCAAATGGTGGGAGCTTGTTGAGAAGCACTCTATAAACATACTTTACACAGCACCAACAGCTATAAGGGCGTTAATGAGGCTTGGCAACGAGTGGGTATTGAAACACGATTTATCATCTTTAAGACTGCTTGGAACAGTTGGAGAACCGATAAACCCAGAAGCTTGGATGTGGTATTATCAAACCGTTGGAAACGAAAGAGCGCCAATCGTTGATACATGGTGGCAGACAGAAACCGGTGGACATATGATAACCACTGTCCCGGGTGCTCAGGCTGCAAAACCGGGTTCTGCCGGTATGCCGTTACCTGGTATATTTGCAGATGTTGTAGATATGGAAGGTAATCCTATAAATAAGCCTGACGAAGGTGGCTTACTTGTTATAACAAAGCCGTGGCCTTCTATGCTTAGAACGATATGGGGAGACGACAAGAAATTTGTTGATGTCTATTGGGCAAAGTTTAAAGATAAAGGGTATTACTTTGCTGGAGATGGCGCAAGAAAAGACGAAGATGGTTACTTCTGGATTATGGGAAGGGTTGACGATGTCCTTAATGTATCCGGCCATAGAATTGGAACGATGGAAGTTGAAAGCGCACTTGTTTCCCATAGATATGTTGCAGAAGCTGCAGTTGTCGGAAGGCCGGATGATATTACAGGTGAAGCTATTGTCGCATTTGTTGTGCTTAAAGAAGGCGTTGATAAGACGCATCACGACGAACTGGTTAGAGAACTAAGAGAGCATGTCCAAAAAGAGATTGGACCAATTGCAAGGCCACAAGAGATCATCTTTACAGATGCACTGCCAAAGACAAGATCCGGCAAGATTATGAGAAGACTGCTTAAGGATATAGCTGCAGGCAAGAAGATCGAGCAGGATATATCAACCCTTGAAGATGCTACAGTTCTGGATAAGCTTGCAGAATTAAGGGATAAGCTTGAAGAAGAAAAAAGTAAAAATGGAAATTCTAACAAGTAAAGCGAAGGGGGGTTTGATGCCCCCTTATTTTTAGAAGGGTTTTTTCTTTAAAACAGCCTTAAACATAAACGGGGGTATAAAATGACAAAGGAGAAAATCAAAGTCTCTAAGGATTTTTTATCTAAAGCAAACCTAAAATACGACGAGTATGTAAAGCTATGTAAATGGGCAGAAGATGATTTTGAAGGTTTCTGGGACTATTTTGCAAAGAAGGAGATAGATTGGTTTAAGCCTTACGAGAAGGTGTTTGATGATTCCAATCCGCCGTTTTATAAGTTTTTCGTCGGTGGCAAGCTTAATATGTGTTATAACTGCGTTGATAGGCATGTAACAACACGAAAGAAAAACAGGGCTGCTATAATCTGGGAAAGCGAACAGGGTGAATCAAGGATTTTAACCTACAGAGAGCTGCAGTATCAGGTTAACAAGTTTGCCAATGTTTTGAAGACTTTGGGTGTAAAAAAGGGTGATGTCGTTGTTATCTATATGCCTATGATACCAGAGCTTCCCATAGCTATGCTTGCGTGTGCAAAGATTGGTGCGATACACTCTGTTGTGTTTGCAGGAATGAGTGCTGTTGCGTTGAATGAGAGAATTAAGGATGCCAAGGCTTCGGTTATCGTTACAGCAGATGGTGGATTTAGAGCAGGTAAAACAATACCGCTGAAGGAGAATGTGGATAAAGCCGTTGAAAAGCTGAAGTTTGTTAAGTATGTGGTGGTTGTAAAGCATGCAGACAGGGATATCTCGATGAAGACATTAAGGGACTTCTGGTGGCAGGATTTGATGAGCGACCCTGACTATGCAAAGCCTTATTGTGAGCCAGAACCAATGGATTCAGAAGATCCGCTATTTCTTATCTATACTTCGGGCTCAACTGCAAAACCAAAGGGTGTTGTGCATACAACGGCTGGTTATCTGTTGTGGAGAATTTTAACCGCCCGTTGGGTGTTTGATTTGAAGGAAGAAGATACATTTTTCTCAACGGCCAATATAGGATGGATCTCTGGACACTCTTATACTTTATATGGGCCACTTTCCATAGGTTCAACCACATTTATTTACGAAGGTATGCCGCTTTATCCTACTCCTGCGCAGTGGTGGTATCTGGTTGAGAAATATAAGATAAATGTTATGTACACAGCACCAACGGCAATAAGAGCCCTAATGAGAAGAGGTGAAGAGTGGCTCAAAAAATACGATTTATCATCGTTAAGACTGCTTACAACAGGTGGAGAAAGGCTAAACGAAGCCGCATGGCTTTGGTATTGGGAGCATGTAGGCGGCAAGAGATGTCCTGTTATAGATGCATACGGTCAGACAGAGACGGCAGGACATATGATTTCTGCTTTGCCTGTGGTTGACCAAAAACCCGGCAGTGTTGGTATTGCTGTCCCTGGCATATTCCCTGATATAGTTGACGATGACGGCAATATAATAACAGAGCCAAACAAGACAGGTCATCTTGTGCTTAAAAAACCGTGGCCTTCAATGGTTAGGACGCTGTGGAATGACGATGAAGGATACAAAAAGCTTTATTGGAGTAAGTTTAATGGTAAGTATTATTACACGGGAGACCTTGCATACAAAGATGAAGATGGTTATTTCTGGATGGAAGGCAGAGCTGACGATACGATCAATGTCTCAGCACACAGGATTGGATGTGCTGAGATTGAAAGCGCTTTAACAAACTGCAAGTATGTTGCAGAAGCTGCCGTTGTTGGAAGACCAAATGAGATAACAGGAGAAGAAGTGTTTGCCTTTGTTGTGCTTAGAGAAGGTGTGGATAAGACAAGGCACGACGAGATAGTAAGAAGGTTGAGAGAGTATGTTGAAGAGATGGTATCACCAATTGCAAAACCATCTGAAGTTGTGTTTGTTGATGCCCTGCCAAAGACAAGGTCTGGCAAGGTTGTAAGAAGGGTACTGAAGGCCATAGCATCGGGTAAGCCTATAGATCAAGACTTATCAACACTTGAAGATGTAAGCGTAATTGATAAAATTAAAAAGGCTGTGGAAGATAGAATTGTAGAATTTAAAAAGGAGGGCTAAGAATGTCCGTTCTTGTGGAATTTGCCATGTTTCCAACGGATAAGGGAGAAAGCGTTAGCTCTTATGTGTCAAGAATAATAGATGTTATAGATAAAAGTGGATTTGAGTATAAGCTTACGCCTATGGGAACGGTGTTTGAGACAGAGACAATGGAAGATGCTTTGGATTTGATAAAGAAGGCTTATGAGACTTTAGAGCCCGACTGCAGTAGAATATACTCAACAATTAAGTTTGACATACGAAAGAACAGGTCAAATAGAATGAAACAGAAGATAGCATCGATTGAATCGAAGCTAAATAAAGAAGTTAAGAAATGACATACGAATTAGCTGTTTTAATAGCGATAGTTGTAATTGGTTTTATTTTTCTTTTTGTGTGGCAGAGAAGGTATTTTGCCAAGATTCAGGATAAACTTACAAGCACGCTGATTGAGATATCTAAGGAAAATCAAAAACAGCTGGAGCATGCAAAAGAATCATCAGTTGAGCTTCTAAAAGCGACAGAACAGCTTAAAGGAACGCTTAAAGATGAGCTATACGATAGATTTAAGGATATAGGCGATAAGTTTGATAACATATCAATAAGATTAAATAACGCCTTAAGTGAGCAGGCTAAAAAGAATACAGATGAGCTTGATAAATTCATGCAGCTTGTTGAAGAAAAACTTATAAGAATCAGCGACAAGGTTGACGAGAGATTAAAGGAAGGGTTTGAAAATGTTGACAAGACATTCAAGGATATTGTTGAAGGCATAGCAAGGATATCAGAAGCTCAAAGGAAGATAGAAGAGTTAAGTTCAGAAGTTGTATCCCTTCAGAAGATTTTGGATGATAAGAAAAAGCGTGGTGGATTTGGCGAAGTAAGGCTTGAATCGATCTTGGAGAGTGTATTTGGCCAGTCTAAAGAGCTTTACGATATTCAGGTAAAGCTTAAAAAAGATGGAAAAGAATACATAGCAGATGCCGTCGTTAAAGCGCCGCAGGTTGGTTTGATAGCGATTGATTCTAAGTTTCCGCTTGAGAATTACCAAAGAATGATAAATGCAGAAGGCAGCGAGTATCGTGAATTCAAAAGGGCTTTTGAAAGTGATTTAAAAAAGCACATAGATGCAATCGCAGATAAATACATCATCAAAGGAACGACGGCTGATATGGCTGTTATGTTTTTGCCAGCAGAGGCTATATTTGCAACCATAAACGCCTATCATTCTGATATAGTGGCGTATGCTTATTCAAGAAGGGTCTGGATAGCATCACCTACTACGCTTATGGCACTTCTTACGACTATCTCTGCAGCGGTAAGAGATATGAAGATTCACCAGCAGGCTAAAAACATTCAGAACGAATTGATGAAATTATCCGAAGAATTTGATAGATATAGAAAGAGATGGGAGAAGCTAATGAAGGATGTCAACAGGCTTCAAAAAGATGCATCAGAGATAGATACAACGACGCAGAAGATTGTAAAGGCATTTGAAAGAATAGAAAAGGTTGAGTTTGAAGATGTCAAAAGCATCGAAGATAGAACAGGTTAAGCTAACACCTTCAACGGAAGATTATATAAAGGCGATTTATAGGATATCCCAAGACTCAAAGGTTGTGAGAATAAAGGATGTATCAAAAAGCCTTAATGTAAAGATGCCATCGGTTGTAAATGCCGTAAAAACGCTTGAAGATAAAGGACTTGTGATACACGAAAGCTATGGCTATATAGAACTTACACCCGAAGGCAAAAAGATAGGCGAAAGGTTGAGTTATCGTTATGATACGCTTGTGGATTTTTTGGTGAATGTGCTTCAGGTTGATGTTAAGATTGCAGAAGAAGATGCCTGCGCAATAGAGCATTATCTTCATTCAGAGACAACAGACAAAATCGTAAAATTCTTGAACTTTTTGAGATTAACGCCAGATGGTGAACCAGGATGGCTTAAAAAGTTTAAGCTATTTTTAAAGACAGGCAAAAAGGATTGCGATAAGCTAAAGTAATTGAGATAAAAACTTGATAAAGTCTTCTTCGTCGTTGAAGCAACTTACCCTTTCAAACCTTTTAAATCCCTTTTGATATGCCAGTTTTTGATAAACTATGTCAATCTCGTTGATAGTTTCTGTATTCTCTGCGGTAAAGCTTATAGGAAAGATTACGAGATTCTCATAATTCTTTGATAATTTTTTTATCATCTCTTCAGTTGTTGGTCTTAGCCACTTAACAGGTCCTAACTTGGATTGGAATGAGAGAAAGACTTCTGAAGCTAATCTTTTGTCTAAATACCGTCTAAATACGGCTAAATCGTCGGTGTAAGAGTCTTTCTTTGCAAGTTTTTCGGGTATAGAATGCGCAGATAAAAGAACGGCTGTCTTTTTTGGGTTTAGTCCTTTTAGCTTATTTTCTATCTTGTTTTTTACCATATCAAAGAATTCGTTATAGATGCAAAATGGCGGTTTTATACGCTTTGCTTCTTCTAAGATTTTTCCGTGTGTTGTATGTGAGTAAAAGTTATACATTGCTATCACTTCTGTGTCGCTTGTTTTTTTGATTTTTGGTTTTGAATAGACAAAGGCTGCTTCTGTTTTTATGTTGGTTAACTTTTCTAAAAGCTTTGCCTGTCTTTTTGTTATGTTTTTTAGCGGTGATGGTGTTGTCTTTAGGATTTTCCATGTCTCTTTGAATCTTAAAGCCGTGATTGTTAAAGCTGTAATAAACCTTAAAGGCTGTGGCAGTGGCAGTATAAACCTATCGTTGAACATGTTAAATAAAAATTGAAGTATATCTGAGCTTTTCTCAATAGCTCCCATATTTACAAGGAGTATCTTTCTATTTTGATGTCTCATTGTGGACTAAATCTACCAAAAATCTGATGTTATCAGGGTCGGTCTGCTGCATAACACCGTGCGAGAGATTAAAGATGTGCGGTATATTTTCTGTCTCTTTTAAAATATTTAAGGTCTCTTTTCTTATTGTATCTTTATCTGTAAGCAGAATGGCGTTATCTAAATTTCCCTGAACGCACTTTTTGGTTAAGCTATAGACTTCTTTTAGCGAGCTTCTTGAATCTATGCTAAAACAGTCGGCTTTTATCTCTTTTAAAAGATGGTTTATGTGGCATGAGTCTTTTACAAAATATATAAGCGGAGCATCTATGCTATCTGCTATCTCTTTGACAAAAGGAAGAACAAGTTTTCTGTATAGTTTTTCTGGCAATATACCAGCCCAGCTATCAAATAGCTGAACCGCATCGCAGCCACTATCTAATTGATAGTTTAGGTAATCTATAGTCAATTGTGTTGTCTTTTTCATTAAAGAACTGAATTTTTCAGGATTTGAAAACATAAACGCTCTGATGTTTGAAAATTCAGCTCCGCCAAATAGATAGCATAAAAGCGTAAAAGGACTTGCAGCAAAGCCAAGAAGTGGAATGTCGGGTCTTTCTTCTTTTACCAACTTTATAGTGTTTCTTAAAAACTCTAAGTCCTTAAGCCCTTTGTATTCAAAATCCATACTTAGGTTTAGTTTGGGTTGTATTCCTTCTTTGTATTCTATCTTTGCACCAACAGACAGAAGTGGAATTAATATGTCGCTAAATACAATTAAAACATCAACGCCCAATTTTAAAGGCATAAGTGTGATTTTGGCTGCAAGTTCGGGTGTTTTGCACATCTCCAGGAATGAGTATTTTTTCTTTATCTCTCTGTATTCCTTTAGGTATCTTCCTGCCTGACGCATAAACCAGACGGGTGTGGGTTTTGTTTTTTCGCCCTTAAGCGTTTTAATAAAATTACTTTGCTTCATACCAATTACCTGCTATCTTTGTATGTGTTTTTAATGGAATTGAGAAGTTTACGATATTTTCCATTGTATCCTTGACTATCTGGGATACTTCGCTTGCTATCTCTTCTTTTGCTTCTATAAGTAGCTCATCGTGAACCTGAAGGACTATCTTAGCATCCCAATTTTTGAGTTTCTCGTTAAGTTTTACCATTGCCATCTTTATGATGTCTGCTGCCGTTCCCTGAATTGTTGCGTTTACCGCTGCCCTTTTTTCAAATTCTGCCAATCGTTTATTTGAACTGTTTATGTTGAAGAAGTATCGCCTTCTTCCAAAGTATGTTTGCACATAACCCTGCCTTGTGGCTGTTTCTATTGTCTTTTCTATGTATTCCTTGACTTTGCTGAATCTCTCAAAATACTTCTCTATTATCTGTTTTGCCTTATCTTTTGATATGTTTAATGTCTTTGCAAGTGATACATAACCCATACCATAGATAATCCCAAAGTTTATCGTTTTTGCCATTCGTCTTAAGTTGTGGTCAACCATGCTTTTATGCACGCCGAATAGTTTAACTGCCGTCTGGGTGTGTATATCTTCATCATTTTTGAATACTTCAATAAGTGTTTCGTCTTTTGAAAGTTCTGCTAAAACCCTTAACTCAATCTGAGAATAATCCGAACAGATAAGCTTGTATCCCTTCTCTGCTATGACAGATTTTCTTATGCCTGAATGCAGTTCATCATCGCCTGCTGGCAGGTTTTGAAGGTTGGGATTTGAAGATGATAGTCTGCCTGTTGATGTAAGTGTCTGGTTAAATGTTGTGTGGATTCTGTTGTTTTTATCCACCTTTTCTAAAAATGGAACTATGTATGTTGAGATAACCTTTGTTATTGCTCTGTAGGTGATAATTAGACCTGCTATCTCGTATTTTTCGCTTAATATTTTTAGGCTTTCTGAATCGGTTGAGTATCCAGTCTTTGTCTTTTTTATGGGTTTTATCTTGAGTTTTTCAAATAGTATGCGTTGAAGCTCTTTTGTTGAATTTATGTTGAATGTCTCACCTGCAAGCGCATAAATAGAATTTTCTATCCTGCTTAATTTATCTTCCAGTTCGTTTTTGAATGATATTAGATAATCGATGTCTATTTTTATGCCTGTTTTTTCCATCTCAAAAAGCACGATGGATAAAGGCATTTCCACTTCTTTTAGTAAAAACTCAAGATTGTTATCCTTTATGTAATCTTCTAAAGGCTTATAAACTTCTGCAAGCTTATCGTGAAAGCTACCAATTTCTGCTATCTTTAAGTAAATATCATCTTTTATCTGTTCAAAGCATAGATCAGGTGAGCCCTTTGAATCTGGATTTACAAGATAACAGGCAAGCTTTATGTCAAACGGTAACTCTTTAAATCTAACACCTGCTGTTGCAAGTTGCTTTATATCATAGGCTACAATGTTTTTGTCTGCTTCAAAAACAGATGGTTCAATCCTTTTTAGCTGGCCGTTTTCAAACAATAAGACAGAGCCATTCTGAGAAAATAGAATAGGTTTTGTTTCTCTATAGTTTACTGTCTCTTTTTTGTTTTCTTTTGGTAGCTGGTTTATCAAGGACTTAAAGCCAAATTGTAAGAATATTTCCTTTATCTTTGAAAAATCTGCATCGTTTTTTCTTATCTGGTCTAAATTTATCTTTATAGGGACATCCCTTCTTGTTAGTGTAAGTTCTTTGTATGTAGGCAGATTGTTAATCTCTTTTTCTATGGCATTTTTCACTTTTGGCTTTAGATTGTCTAAGTTTCTCAAGATGCCATCTAAATCTTTGTAATCTTTGAGAAGTGCACTTGCCGTTTTGGGACCTATCGATTTAACGCCGGGTATATTGTCTATGCTGTCGCCCACCAAAGCCAGAAAGTCTGCAACCTGTTCTGGATATACGCCCAATTTTTCAAAGACCTTTTCTCTGTCGTAAAGAACCTTCTTAACAGGGTCGTAAAGCTTTATATCATCATCAACCAATTGAAATAGATCTTTATCGCTTGCTACAACGATTACTTCAAAGTCGCGCTTAAGTTTCTCGGCAAATGTTGCTATCAGATCGTCTGCTTCAAATCCGTCAAGTTCAATAATGGGAATACCAAAGGCTTTAATTAGTTCTTTTGTTGGTTCTATTTGGATAGATAGCTCATCTGGCATTTTAGGCCTGTTTTTTTTGTAAGTTTCTAATATATCTTCTCTGAATGTTTTGGCTTTTGTATCAAAGAATATAGCGATGTATTTGGGTTTTGCATTCTCAAGTTCTAAAAGCAGTTTAGCAAATCCAAAAATGGCAGATGTAGGTTGTCCTTTGTAAGACAAACCCTTGATTGCAAAAAAGAACCTGTATAAGAAGGAGCTGCCATCAATGAGATAGACTTTATCTTTCATATAAAAAAATTTATAATAAATAATCGTATTAGTCAATGGAGAGATAATCTATAAAAATAATTTATAAATAATTTATGTCTGTTTTTAAGTTTTAGATAGTTGACATTTAATAGTTTAAAATGTATAAAAAGTAGAAGA
>CAYTZD010000026.1:15859-20975 GCA_964442345.1 uncultured Hippea sp.
TTTAAGTTTTAGATAGTTGACATTTAATAGTTTAAAATGTATAAAAAGTAGAAGATAAAAAAAGTAGAAAAGTTTATATGGGTAAAGGGACGAACAATTTTATTATAAGTTCTAAAATAGAGTAAATAGAAAATGAGTATTAAAAAGAAAATCTTACTTCCGAGTATTGTTCTTGGTATAGTAAGTTTTTTAGCTATACAGTTATTTTCGTATTACAATTTTAGAAAAAGGGTTCGTGCAGAGTCTTTAAGAAAAAACAGTGCCGTTTTGAACTATATTATTAAGCAGAAGGAAGATACGCTTAAGTCTATAGCCATTCAGTTGAGTTCTTCTTCTGTTACCATAGAAGCTTACAAAAAGAATAACCCGATACTTCTAAAGAAGGAGTTTTTGCCATTATGGAAGAAACTTAGAAAGGAAGGCATTGTTTATGAGATACATTTCTTCAAACCGCCAGCTGTTAATTTTTTTAATTTCTCCAATTTTTCAACCGAATTGAAGGATGTATCCGATGTTAGAAGTGATATTGAATGGATAACTTCATCATTTACAAGCAGCAGTCATCTTTTGATATGTAAAGTTTTTCCCGGGATTCGTTCTACATATCCTGTTGTTGATAAGAAGGGTAAATTGTTAGGTGGAATCTCTGTTGGTGATAGGCTTGATAAGATTGCCTATGATATAAAAAGACTAACCAATCAGGAAGCCTTTATAGTGTATAGAGATAGTGTTTTGCATCATCTTGTTCCCAAAATCTATAAAACATACACAAAAGATAAGCTAACCGTTAACGACTTGGTTGTTGGTGCAACAACAACGCATTTATCTCAGCCTGTTCTTGAAGGTTTTGATTTTAGTAAAAAAAGTCAATTTGTAAGATTGGGAAAAATTGATTATCTTTTGACTTTTTATGAGCTAAGAGATTTTAACAATGAGCTAATCGGTTATGTGGGCATATTAAATAATGTATTGCCTGTAAGGAATCTTTTTATAGAGCAGATTATTGCTTCAATAGTTTTGTTTATAGTTGCTGCTTTCTTAATATACAACCATCTTTATAAGCATACCGAAAATATACTGAAGAAGGTAGAAGAGATTTTTACGGTCTCGAACAACCTAAAAGAGAAAAACTTTAAAGTTTTAGAAGATATGAAGATGTCAGAAGAAGACCTAAATGGCGATGAATTGGATATATTAAAGCGCAATGTAATAATGATGGGAAAAGAGCTAAAAAGGTTTTATACGGAATTGGAAGAGATTATAAACAAAAAGACTGAAGAGTTAAAAAAGCTTTATAAAGACCTTGAGATTAAAAATAAAGAATTGACGCATCAGCTTTACACCGATTATTTAACAGAATTGCCAAACAGAAACGCGTTGGTAAGGGATTTAGAAAAGATGGAAGGTAAAAACGCTGTGCTTGTTATTATGGATATTGACAGTTTTAAGCGTGTAAATGATTTTTACGGCGTAAATATCGGCAATGAGATATTAAAAGAGTTTTCAAAAAAGCTGAAGTCTATTGCAGATATGTTTAATTATAGTATTTACAGGATAGCCGGCGATGAGTTTGCTTTTGTAAAAGAGTGTAATGATGATGTTGAATCTATAAAAGATGAGATAAAAAAGATAGAAAAAAGAATAGATGAGATTGTTATAAAATTGGATAAATACGACATAGAAGTATCGCTTGGTGTTACGATGGGTATAGCGGCTTGCGATAAAAATCTGCTATTAGAGAAGGCTGATATGGCGCTAAAATATGCAAAAAATCATCAGTTTTCGTTTGCATTTTATAGTAAACGCCATAAAACAGAAGAAGAGTTTCAGGATTATATAAAATGGCAGAAGATTCTCAAAAGAGTGGTTAATCAAAAAAGCGTCGTTCCCTATTTTCAACCTATAGCCGATAATAATCTCAATATAGTAAAGTATGAATGCTTAATGAGAATTGCAGACGGTGATACAATTTACAATCCTTCACAGTTTTTAAAGCCAGCAAAGGATTTAAGATTCTATTTGGCGCTTTCAAAAATAATGTTTGAGAAGTGTTTTGACTATTTTAAAGACAAAAGCGTATCTTTTTCTGTAAATGTGAGCGTTAATGATATAGTAAACGAAGAGATGGCTAACTTTATTGTAGAAAAAATAGAGAATTTTACGGATGCTAAGCGAGTAATTGTAGAGATAACAGAAACTGAGAGTATAGAAAATTTTGATGAGACGCTAAACTTTATCAACAAGATAAGAAAAGCTGGTGCAAAGATTGCCATTGATGATTTTGGAAGCGGTTATTCAAACTTTGAATATATCATAAAGCTAAAACCCGATTATCTAAAGGTTGATGGTTCGTTGGTTAAGACGATCGATACAGATAGAGATGTTTACCTTGCAACCAAGACAATTGTAAAACTTGCAAAAGAGATTCAGATTAAAACAATAGCTGAGTTTGTATGTAACGAAACGATTTTTGAGATTGCTAAAGATATAGGTTTTGATGAGTTTCAAGGTTATTTTATAGGCAAGCCAACGCCAGAGATATAGTTTAGCTTGATTAAAATTTTATTGCTTTAAGTAGCATTTCTGGCGATTTCTTATAATCTCAAACAGTGTAAGCGATAACAATAGCAACGATATCATCCAGTAAGTGAAAAGTTTGTTTTTATAGTTATATAAAGGTGCTATAGGATAAACGCCGATAATATAGTAATCACTGTCTGTTAAGGGATATCTTATTAAAAATAGGCATTTGTCATCTAAATATTCATCTTTGCAGAGAAACTTATCATTAACGATGTGGTAATTTGTTTTCTTTATTGTGGAGGAGTTTCCTAAGATGTGATTTCTTAAAGCAAACTCGATATTTCCCCTGCTGCAGTCTATACAGCTGTCTTCAAATGCATCTGGGCCAAATAAGACAACACCGCTTTTATGCATCAGCATTATACTGTTCTTATCCAGTGAATCTAAAAATTTTGACAAATTATACTTAAAAACCAGAGCACCGATAATATGCTCATTATTCTTGTCATAGACAGGAAAGCCGAAATATACTCCGATTTGTCCTGATGTAACACCTTTTGCTATAAAATAGTTGATTTTGCCTTTTAAGGCATATAAAAAATACGGCCTAAATCCGTAATTTTTTCCAAAAAACTTCCAGTCAGAAGCTATGATAGTTGTTCCTGTTTTGTCGATAAAATACACCTTATCTGCTTTGTAAATATGAGCCAATCTTAAAAAATGAAAGTGTCCATTTTTGGCATCTTTATCAAAAATTACTTTTCGTGTTTGTGGCATCATAAGTGCTGATTTTAAAAATGTTTCAAAATATTCAGTGGTAACTTCAAATCTTTGGTGGATGTTCCATGTTTTGTTTGTTAGTTGCAATAGCTGATTTTTTTGAAAATCGTTGAATGTTTTTGAGATAACAATTCCTGATAGGATTATGAGAACAAAATATAATACGATTAATTTTATTGGCAAGTTGTCTTTAAACCATCTTGAGTAGAGTTTGTGAAAGGCAAAGCTGATAACAACAAATTCTGCAATAAAAAAGGCGATATCGTTATAGAAGATATTCAAAATCAACACGGCGAAGTATAATGTAGCGGCAAAGTAAAAAGGTGTCTCTTTTTGTTTGGTTTTATAATAGCTTATTAGGAATAGAATTATAGCTATAAGAATCAATGAGATGACAGCGATGTTTTTCTGATGGATAAGAAGAACAAACATTTGGGATATTAATAACGATAAATTAAGATAAAAATACGACAATGTATCACTTGTTTTTTCTAAGCGTAGGTAAAATATAATGTAAGAAGCGTATAATAGACCTATTAAGACATAGACAAAAAGCGCTATCTCTAAAAATGAACTCCAGATAAAAGAGTTGTCAAAAATCATGGCTTGTTTACCACCTCATCAGCTGAATAAAGGATTGTGTAGTGAATGGGTAGTTTGCATTCTTTTGCTCTTTGAGAGTTTATTACAATCTCGTAGTTTTTTGTGTATTGAACAGGTAAATATCTTAACGGAGTGCCGTTTATTGTAGCTAAAGCTATTTTGCCTGCCTGTCTGCCCATCTTGTAAAAATCACTACCAAGTCCGCCTAACAATCCTAAATATGCTACCCTTGTATTTGGAAATATTGCAGGTATGCTCATCTGCGTTTTCAGAAAGGGTATAAGTTCGGTGAAACTAAAGTATCTTTTACTCTTTTCATCCCACACTTTTAATGTGAATGGAAAATAGGCTTTAATATTGGGATTTGCTTTTATTTTTTTAATTGTAGATTTTAGTTCTTCAAGTGATGTTATTTTAAAATCGATAATGCGATTTTTATAGGGTGAGTTGTCAAGTTCTTGATATAGCTGTTTGCGTAGGATTAATGATACCTTGTCGTTTGAGTAAATCGCAGCAATCTTGTAATTTTCATCTTCAATCCAGCTGTCGAGAAATTGGATACCTTCTTTTGCAAATATGTATTCATAGACGCCTGTTACATTCTTTGTAGGTATGTTATCTTTTAAGAAGTGATACTTTTGATTGTATAGATTGAGTGGTTTATTTACTCCGCTAAATACGATAATGGGCTTTGCTTTTCCAAGAAAGTGATCCAGTGCTACTTTAAATGCCACATCGTCAATGGTTATCAATACATCGCAAGAGAAAGCCTTTATTGAAGAGACCGCTTTTTTAATTCTTAAGTTAAGCTGTTTTTTGTCCAAGTGTCTGCTGTCAATCCAGAAGCTTTTTAGGGTAAAGTTATTCAATAGATTTAGGCGCAAAACATCAACCACGCCTTTGTATTGCTGTCCGCCACACACATCCATTTTATCATAGGAAGATAAAATAAAGATCTTAGGTTTACTATAGGCAGAAGTAGCAATAAAGATTAAAAATATAATAATATAAAAAACTTGCCGCCACATATTGTTAATATTTTATTAAAAATATATTTTTGTCAAGAAAAATGGTTTAATTTTTTATCCTGATTGACTGGTTGGGTTTTGTTTGATAGCATTAAAAAAATCTCCGAGCCTTGTAGCCTAAGGCAAGATGCTATGGCTATAAGGCCGATAGGGTATAAGTGGAAACGCTTATGCCTCCCGTG
>CAYTZD010000027.1:0-5558 GCA_964442345.1 uncultured Hippea sp.
TTATCATTATCCAGCCTTCAACTTAGCCGATACATTCATAACGGTTGGTATATTTCTGTTGTTTGTTTATAAATTCCTGCCAGCTTTTTCTAAATTTTCTAAAACTTAAGATAGATTTTAATTATAATCTTTTGATTTTTTGTCGTTATTTTATTATTATTAGAAAAGTGCAATATTTATAGTGGCGAAGGAGAGTAGAATGCTAACCAAAATCCTAAAACAAAAAGGCTATAGAATTTTTAGGAATACTCCATTCATAGATAGAGAAGAAGAGATAAACTTTTTAAAGGAGTATTTTAAGGAGACACCACAAAGGATTTTATTTATCTACGGCCCTAAAAGTTGTGGCAAAACAACACTCATTGAGTATGTTGTTGAAAAGGAGCTGTTTGAAGATTTTGAGAAGTTAAAACCCAAAGGAAACTATTGGGTTAGGTATATCAATCTAAGAAGAAAACTTATATCAAGCTATGAGACATTCCTTGAGTCATTTATTAAACCAGAAGAAGAATATGAAGTTCAAAAAAGCATATCAGCAGGAGTATCTGTTGCAGTATTTACACTAAAAGCAGAAGTGTTAAAACAGGTAAAAGAGAGAAAAAAGGATTTATTTGATGCTCTAATAGATGAGTTGGATAAAAAGGTAAAAAAAGAGAATAAAAAACCCATTCTTATTATTGATGAGATTCAGACATTGGAAGAGATTTACATCAATGGAGAAAGAGAACTTCTAAAAGAGTTTTTAAACTTCTGTGTCTCTCTAACCAAAGAGACACATTTATCTCATGTTGTGATTTTGACAAGCAATACAATATTTTTGAATAGGATTTATAATGACTCTAAGCTGAAAGAGACGAGTATATTTAAAAGAATAAATCACCCATCAAAGGAGATAGCAGAAAAGCTGCTTAAGGATCTGGGATACAATGAGAGTCAGATTAATCTGATACTTGAGTATTTCGGTAATATAATTAGCAGGCTGTTGTATCTGTACACATTCATAAAACCCGAAGATTCCATTGAGAAGCTAAAAGAGTTCTTAGAGAAAGAAAAACTCGATGCAAAGATACAGATCCTTGAGATATTAAAAAGACATAAAAAATACAACCTTCCTAAAAATGCCGAAGAGATATTTATGAATCTTGCAGATAAACTAATGAAAGACGGGTTGAATTTTAAGGATTTATCAGAAGAAGAGATAGAGCTAATCGATGTATTGTGTGAAAGAGAGATTCTCTTCTTTGACCCGCAGACAGGTATTGTAACACCAAATAGTAGGATTTATTTAAAAGCAATGGAAGAAATAGTGGGTAAATATTGAAACTGAAAGAAAACTTGGTCGGGGCGGGCGGATTTGAACCGCCGACCACTTGAACCCCATTCAAGTGCGCTATCCAGGCTGCGCTACGCCCCGTTTCTGATCGGTTTGATTATAGGGTAAAATCCGTTCTTTTTCAAGGTCTTGATAAGTTCCTTACTTGGTGATGCGAATTGAACTGTGTATTGTAGTTTTGTTTTTTTCTTTGACTTGAAGTATATTTTAAACGGCGTTCTTGACCATGCTTTTTGGTATGCAATTCTTTTTGCTTCGTTTATATTTTTGTCTATAAGTACAAAATAGAGTGATTTGATGTTTTTAATGGCATAGACCTTGTATCCTTTTCTTTTTAATACCTTTGAAAATTCTAATATCTTTGAATAGTTATAAAATCCACCAACATATACATCGTAAAGTTTTATTGTCGATATGGGTTTTGAAGACTGTTTAAACTCCTTTATATTGAATGTGTGTAAGATGCTTTTTAGTTTTTTGATTCTTGTTGTTCTTATAGTTATCTCATATATTGTGCTTTTTTGTTTTGGCTTCTTTTTTGGTTTCTTTTTTACTTTTAGCTGTTCTGGCAAAGGTGGTGTAAAATTATCGTTGTTTGTTGATTTTTTTAATGGCACATTTTCAAAATTTAGGTTGATTTTAAAGATGGCTTCTTGACTAAGTTTTGCTATATTTTCTGCGTTATTTTTTTCTTTTTCTTCTTTTCTTGGTTTTTTTTGTTGTGTATGTTCTGGCTTGTGCTTTATGGTTTCGTGTTGCTTTTGTTGGGGTTTATTTTCCGTTTCTTTGACTTTCTTTTCTTCTTTGATTTCTGGTTTTTCTTTTGGCGTCTGTATCTTGTGGATGGTCTGCTTCTGCTTTGTGGTTTGTGTTTTTGTTTTCTGTTTAAGGATATAAATGCTTACAAATAATAAGATTAAAATTGTTATAAATATTGCTACTGCAACGATTAAAAATTTTGGCCTTTTGTATTTTTTTGGTATGTCTATTTCGGTTGGGACTTGAGTTTTTTTAAGGTCTATATTTATCATTTTGCCATCATTTTAATTGAGGGTTTTGATAGCAACTCCATATAATTAAATGTTTCGTTAAGTAGTTTTGACAGAGAGTTTTTTTGCTTGTTGAAACTTTCAAATTTTGCGGGTTCTTTTATATTTTCTTCTATCAACTTTTTTGCTTCTTCTAATCCACCAGTTGAATCTACAAGCTTTAACTTTTTGGCTTGGATACCACTAAATACGCTTCCATCTGCTATCTGTTTTAGCTTTTTAATCGGTATATGTCTGCTTGTTGAGACAGCATTTAAAAACTGTTCGTACACGCTGTTTAGTAGGTTTTTTATCATATTCTTGTCTTCTTCTGTGGGTTCTCTGAATGGGTTGCCTATGTCTTTTACCTTTCCTGTTTTTACAACAAACAGGCTTACTCCAGACTTTTCTGCAAGTTTTGATACATTGATCGTCTCAAATATTACACCTATGCTGCCGACTATAGATGCGGGATATGATATGATTTTATCTGCTCCGCATGCTGCATAGTAGGCTCCACTTGCACCGATGTCTTCAATTAAGGCGACGGTAAATTTTGTTTTGGATGCTTCCTTTATTGCCAAGAATAATCTTTGACTTGCCACTGCTTCACCGCCACCTGAATTTATCTTGATGAGAATGGCTTTAATCTCACTATCTTCTTTTGCTTTGTTTATGGCTTCTATAAGTTCGTTAGCCTTCTTCGTTGTTATTATGCCGTCTATCTTAATTAAAGCGACATTGCCTGCCTGTGAATAAAAATAGACGATATTGGCTATAAATATAATAACAAATATGCCAATACCGTATTTTATTATCTTTTTTATCATTGTTTATGTTTCTATTCGTTTAAAAGAGAAGATATAAGCCTTTTCTTATCCTTGTCTATTCTTAAAATCTTTACCTTTAGCGTTTCTCCCACCTTTGGCTGTAGGTTGTTGTATTCTCCTTTTGGCACAAGGCTTTCTATGCCTTTGTCTAATTTTACAAAACTTCCAAAGGGTTTTACACTAACAACCTTAGCTTCTACTACATCTCCTGCTGCAAATTTTTTATCGACTTCTTCCCACGGGTCTTTGGTTAGTTGTTTTAATCCAAGGGCTATTTTCTCTTTCTCTTTGTCTATGTTAAGAATCTTTACCTTTATCTTTTCGCCAAGCTTTAAGTCGGGTTTCTCTTCTTTGTCCCATGATAGGTCATTTTCGTGAATTAAACCTTCAACGCCATCTTCTAACTTTACAAAAACACCGAATTCTTTTATGCCTGTTATTGTGCCTTCTACTATATCTTCGGGTTTGTATCTCTCTTCAATATTCTCCCAAGGATACGGCTTTGTCTGTTTTATAGATAAAGACATTCGCCTGTTCTCTTTGTTGATGCCTGTTATTTTTACTTCTACTTCATCTCCTATGTTGTATAATTCTTCTATCTTTGGCGGGTATTTATCATAACTTACTTCGCTTTTATGAACCAATCCTTCTATACCTTTGTCTAACTCAACAAATATACCGTAATCTACTATGTTAACGATTTTGCCTTTTGCTATATCTCCAACAGAGAATTTCTCTTCGATGTTCTCCCATGGATCTTCTGTTAGCTGCTTCATTCCAAGGTATATCTTCTTTTTGCCTTCGCTCTCTTCAATCTTTATGACTTTTACCTGTATCTCTTCACCGAGTTTTACAAGTTCTGAAGGATGAGAAACCCTACTGTAAGACATATCGGTTATATGCACAAGTCCGTCAACACCGCCTAAATCAACAAATACGCCGTAATCTGTTATATTTTTAACTTTGCCTGTTAAGATGGCACCTTCTTGGATTTTCTCCCAAATGCGTTGTTGTCTTTGTCTTTCTTCTTCTTCAAGTAAAACCTTTCTTGACAAAACTGCATTTCTTTTTGCTTCGTTTATGTTTACAACTTTGAATTCGAATTCTTTGCCAACATAGGAAGGATAATTCTTTATCGGTTTTAATTCAACTTGAGAACCTGGCAAAAAGGCAAAGTAGCCATCTATTCTTACGGTAAAACCACCATTTACAAGGCTTTTTATTCTGCCTTTTACCGTTTTATTCTCCTTGTAAGCTTCTAAAACCTTATTCCAGCCTTTAATCCTTTCTGCTGCTGCTTTTGAGAGTATCTCAAATCCGTCGCTGTTTGTTTTATTGAAGAAGACGGCTTCAACTTCGTCGCCCACTTTTACAGTTACATTGCCTTCATCATCCATAAACTCTTTGAGTTTTATTACACCTTCGGATTTGTATCCTATATCGATATACACATCTTCATCGGTTATTTTTATAACCTTTCCTTTTACTATGTCTCCACTGCCAAAGTTCTTGAAGACATCATCATAGTTTACCATTGTTTGAACATCTTTTTCCGTGTTTGACATAAAATCTCCCCCTTCTTTTTTCAAACTTTTAGTCATTATAACTGTGGCTTAAATTTTGTCAATAAATAAACCCGATAATAAATATTTGAAAATACCCTGATGCGATTGTATGATAATAAAAAAGAGAGGTGAAAAATATGCGTGCTTTTTTGAAAGGCAATAAGGTTGTTTATGAATTTGAAGTTGGGAATGTAGATGAGGAGCTTCTACTTATGTTTTCTGCTATGGAGATAGGAAGTAAAAGTAAAGCCAAAGAAGAAGATATAGTTTCTCTTTCTGATGAGATAGTTAGAAAATGGTGGAATGAAAATAAGGATAGGTTTTTGAAGTCTGATGAGAATAGTGGTTGATAGTAATATAGTTTTTTCAGCCCTTTTGAGTAAAAATAATATATGTAGGAATGTGCTTTTTCAGAAAAAATTTGAGTTCTTTACTTGCAATTTTTTAATGGTTGAGATTTTCAAGAACAAAGACAAGCTACTAAAAGTGTCTAAGTTGAGTGAAAATGATTTAATTTTGCAATTGTCAGGTATATTTTCCAGAATTCGCTTTTTTCCAGAAGATTTTATTCCTAAGCACTTTTTTATAAAGGCGTACGAGATATGCAAAAGTGTTGATGATAAGGATACTCCTTTTGTTGCTTTGTCTTTGTTTCTGAAGGCAAAACTTTTAACAGGAGATAAAAAATTACAAGAGACTTTGAAAGACAAAATCGACATTGTAAGCATAAAAGAATTGAAATTGTAAAAACTTGACACTGTTTTTTATAAAATTTAAAATTCTCTTATGATTGATTTGCATA
>CAYTZD010000027.1:5658-11520 GCA_964442345.1 uncultured Hippea sp.
AAACTTGACACTGTTTTTTATAAAATTTAAAATTCTCTTATGATTGATTTGCATACGCACACACTTTTTAGCGATGGTGAGCTTATACCTTCTGAGCTTGCAAGAAGGGCAAAAGATATCGGATACAGGGCAATAGCATTTACCGACCATGTTGACTTCTCGAATATGGCGTTTGTTATAGAGAATGTGAGAAAGGCAACAGAAGGACTTGAGCAATATTTTGGCCTGTATGTATTTGCGGGCGTTGAGATTACGCATGTTCCACCTCAGTTAATTCCTGAATCTATTGAGCTTGCAAGAAGGCTTGGCGCACAAATCGTTGTAGTGCACGGAGAAAGTCCTGTCGAGCCTGTGGCTAAAGGCACAAACAGAGCCGCTATATTAGGCCGATGCGATATACTTGCTCATCCTGGCCTGATAAGTTTTGAAGACGCTAAGCTTGCAGAAGAAAATGGTGTTTATCTTGAGATAAGCGCAAGAAGTGGCCATAGCTTTACCAATGGCCATGTCTTTAGGATGGCAAAAAAGGCAAATGCAAAATACCTGCTTGATACGGATACACATTCACCGAACAACCTTATAACGACAGAATTTGCAAGGGTTGTATTGAAAGGTAGCGGTATGAATGACGAAGAAGTATCTGAAGCCTTTAAGAATTCCGAAGAGTTATTAGATAAATTGCTAAAAAGGAGATATGATGAGAAGAATTTTTAATGTTTTAGGATTGCTGATTGTTGCTGTTTTGTTTTTATCTTCCTGTTCCAGTTCAGATAAACTTGTGCTTAAGGTTGAAGAACATAAGGTTTTTAGTCAAAATTTAACGCCACCTGTAGATTATTCATCCGTTGCAGATGTGGGAGATGTGGGATACAAAGCCAAGCTTGTTGAATATAACGGGTATCTGTATATAGGCAATCTTGATGGTGAAGTCTATAGAATAGATCCAAAAAATGAAGAGAGCGATTTTATTGTGGAATTCGATGATCAGCCTATTGAAGCCAATGTTGCTGTCGATGGCAATTATCTATTTGTCGGGACAGTAAAGGGTTGGCTGTACAAAGTTGATCTAAAGAGTAACAAGCCTGTTGCAAAAAGGAGATTTGATTTTCCTATTGTTGGGAATTTGTATGCAAAGGATGGCAATCTTTATCTTATAAAAGAAAACGATGTGGTTTACTGTCTAAACGAAGATAATTTAGAAACCATCTGGAAGTATGCTCACGGTGAGCCTAATATGTTTGATATAAGGGGATTTTCTGGCATATATTTTGCTGATGATGGTCTTTATATTGGGTTTGATGATGGAAGTGTAGATAAGGTTTCATATAAGGGAGACCAGATTTGGGAAGCCGAAGTGGGCGAAGGCAATATGTTTGTTGATGCAGATACCACACCGTTGGTAGAAGGAGATATTGTTTATGTATCTTCAGCAAAAGGATACACTGAAGCAGTTCAGGCAGATGATGGTTCGCTTGTGTGGAAGAGAAAAATATCGAGCTATTCAAATATGCAGGCAAATATATTTGGCCTGTTTTTAGCCGATGAGAATGGAAATCTGTACTGTTTAGATTTATCTGGTGGTGAGACAATATGGAAAAGAAAATTCTCTAAGGAAGGGAATATTTACTCCATTAAGCTTGTAGGCGATGTGCTTTTTGCTCTGACAAGCGAAGGTAAATTTATAGCCATTGATCCTTTAACGGGTAAGATATTGGATATAAAAGATATAGGCGATGAATTTAGCTCTTATATGACGCTTTGCTGTGATAAGCTGTTCTTTGTATCTCGAGACGGCGATGTTTACAGCGTGTTCTCTGAGAGATAATTTATGGATGATAAGAAGATAAAGGGTTTTAACAACTTCTCAAAATTCCTTACTATATACCTGTTGATAGCTATAGCAATGTTTTATATGTATCAATACTTTATACATACCCAGCGTGCAGAGATATCCTATTCTCAGTTTAAAAACCTGCTTTTGGAAGATAAGATAAAAAGATGCACAATATCTGAAAAATATATAAGTGGCATCTATTTAAGCAAGGAAGGCAAAGAGAAAAGATTTATTACCGTTGCTGTTAATGATCCTGATCTTGTAAAGGAATTACAAGCGCATCATGTGGATTTTTCAGGCAAAATAACCAATACATGGCTTACCAATCTCATATTTGGATGGGTTCTGCCACTTGGTTTTCTGTTTTTTATCTGGTGGTTGATGACAAAGAAGATGCGTGGCACAAGTGGTGGCCTGTTTGGTTTTGGTAAGGGTAGGTTTAAGGTTTATTTGAATGAGAAGCCCGATGTTAAATTTTCTGATGTTGCAGGTGCAGAAGAAGCAAAACAGGAGATTCAGGAGATTGTCGAGTATTTAAAAGATCCGCAGAAGTATCAAAGGCTTGGCGGAAGGGCGCCAAAGGGTGTTCTTTTAGTTGGTGCGCCGGGCGTTGGAAAGACTTTATTTGCAAAGGCAACAGCAGGTGAAGCTGGTGTGCCTTTTATCAGCATTAGTGGTTCGGAATTTATTGAGATGTTTGTCGGTGTTGGTGCAAGCAGGGTTAGGGATCTGTTTAATGAAGCAAAGAAGCTATCTCCATGCATAGTGTTTATTGACGAGATAGATACCATAGGCAAAAGCAGAGCTATGAGCTCTCTAACCAGTAACGACGAGAGAGAACAGACTCTCAATCAGCTGCTTGCCGAGATGGATGGTTTTGATTCATCTAAGGGTGTTATTATTATGGCTGCAACAAATAGACCAGAAATATTAGACCCTGCACTTCTGCGTCCTGGCAGGTTTGATAGGCAGATTATAGTTGATAAACCAGATGTTAAAGGCAGAGAAGAGATATTTAAGGTTCATATAAAGAAGATAAAAATCGGTAATGATGTCGATATAAAAAAGCTTGCACAGATGACACCAGGCCTTGTTGGTGCTGATATAGCAAATATTGTAAATGAAGCAGCCTTGCTTGCAGCAAGAGAAAATGCAGATAGCGTCCACATGGAACATTTTGAAGAAGCCATAGAGAGACAGATTGCAGGTTTAAAAAAGAAGAATAAGGTTATATCCGAAGATGAAAAAAGGCGTGTTGCTTATCATGAATCTGGCCATGCAATATGCGCATATCTTTTACCTGGTGCAGATCCAGTTCATAAGATTTCCATCATACCAAGAGGGTTGTCGGCACTTGGATACACACAGCAGCTGCCTGTTGATGATAGATATCTTCTGACAAAGGAAGAGATGCTTGATAAAGTGATAACGCTTCTTGGCGGTAGAGCAGCAGAGGAGCTTATCTTTAATAGTGTTTCAACAGGTGCACAAAACGACCTTTCAAGAGCAACAGATATAGTAAGGGCTATAGTCAGCCAGTTTGGAATGGATGAGAAGATTGGGTTGATGGTTGTCGAAGAGCCAACAGGCCCGAGATTTCTTTCTGAAGATGGATTTATAACAAAGGCTGACAAGGTAAGCGAAAAGACAAAAGAGATAATCGATGAAGAGATTTCAAGGATTTTAAATGAGTGCTACAGGCGAGCAAAAGAGATACTTCAAAGCAACAAAGATAAACTTGAGAAACTTGCAAGTGAGCTTCTAAAGAAGGAAGTTATAAACGAAGAAGAGCTAAAAGCAATTATGGAGGGAAACAGTGGAGATTAAAAATATCCTTGCCTGCGTTGATTCAAGTGATTACGGTGTTTCTGTAAGCAGGTTTTCGTGTTTTATAGCAAAGAAGTTTGATGCTTATGTCGAGGGTTTTCATGTGATTGATATTATGCAGCTTGAAGGGCCGTTTATGTATGATTTAAGCGGTGCTTTGGGTTTTGAGCCGTTTGTTGATTTCTCTTCAAAGATGAGAGAGATTCTTCAAGAGAAAGGGAAAAATGTATTGGCTGCTTTTGAAAGTATAGCAGCTGATTTTTCTGTTAAACACTCAACAGAGATGGAAACAGGCATTGTATCATCTTCTATACTGCAAAAAGAAGAAGGGTTCGATCTTGTATGTTTGGGAATAAGGGGCGTTAACGAGCAGTACGAAAGAGGCATTCTTGGTTCAACCATCGAATCTGTTTTAAGAAGGTCAAAGAAAACGCTGCTTGTTGTACCAAAGCATTTTTATACACCTTCTGTGGTTCTTGCGTTTGTTAACGAGAAGAGTGTTTCACTAAAGGCTTATGAGTATGCCAAATCCTTTGCCAATAAGTTTGGTATTGAATTTAAAGCTATCTATTTTAAGAGAAACGATGTAAGGTTACCTGAAGATGTTGAGATAAGAGAAGCGGATAATATCGTAGATGCAATTGAAGAAGAGATAAAAAAGGTTGAAAAACCCATTGTTTTTATGGGTGCTTATGCTAAATCAAAGTTTAAAGAGATTTTGCTTGGTAGCACAACAGAGAATGTAATAAAGAAAGAACTTGGCGTTGCGTTTATGGTGGTAAGATGAAGGATATACAGAAAGAGTTTTTAGAAAATAGAAATAAAAGCAAGGATATATGGCGTTTATTCAGGATTGTATCTGAATTTACAGAAGCATTTGATGAGCTTTACGATTTAGGACCTGCCGTTGCTATATTTGGATCTGCAAGGGCTAAGCAGGGTGATTTTTATTATGAAAAGGCTTATGAGATTGGTAAATCCTTTGCTAAAGAGGGTTATGCTGTAATTACAGGTGGTGGACCTGGTATAATGGAAGCAGCCAATAAGGGTGCATTTGAAGCTAATGGAGTGTCTGTTGGCTTAAATATAGAGCTTCCACACGAGCAGCATCTCAATCCCTATGTCAATCTTCCTTTGAGCTTTAGGTATTTTTTTACAAGAAAGGTGAGTTTTGTTAAATATGCAGTTGGCTTTGTTGTTATGCCCGGCGGCTATGGGACACTTGATGAGCTATTTGAAAGTCTTGTTCTGATTCAGACAAAAAAGATAGGTCAGTTTCCTGTGGTGTTATACGGCAGTGAATTTTGGCTGGAAATAGTTGATTTCTTGAAGTTTCTTGTAAAAAGAGGGTATATAGATAAAGAAGATATCGAGCTTGTTAAGGTTAGTGATAGCATAGAAGAAGTTGTGGATTATATCAAGAAGCACACCTTTACCATAACAAATAATAACAAAAAAGATGTGTAAGTAAGGCGTGCTGTGTCTATGTGTCGTTTCTTTTTAAATAGTTTTGACATGAATTTGAGAAAGTATTATTATTCTGAAAACAAGAGTTTAGAAGTGGAGGTGCTTTGATGTCTCATGGGCATGGAAATGAGCATAGAAAATTAGTGGGATTTTACAATGCTGCCAAATGGGCTATGAAGGGCGAGTGTTATCTTGATATTTACGCTGATGATTTAACTGAACAAGAGGAAGAGCAGTTAAGAAGACACCTTGAAGATTTGGGTATTACCTTTGATGTTAGCGAAAAAGGCGTTATAAAGGGATATTTTGAAGGGAAGTATGAGAGAGTATTCCCTGTTATGAGACAGCTTTTGAAAGAAGGCTGGAGCTGGTAAGGATTGACAGATTTTGATTTTGGGTTAGATTAGAATCTGGGAGTGGATCGGATGGCCGCTTGAGGGGTTTATCCTTTCAAGAGGAAAGTCCGGGCTCCATCAGGGCCAAGGTGCCGTCTGAAAAGGCGGTTGGGGCGACCCACAGGAAAGTGCCACAGAGAAGAGACTACCCAGCACCATTTTGCTGTATTGAGTCTTGTGTAAGATAGGACTTTTTCAACGCAAAATGGTGCTGGGTAAAGGTGAAACGGTGGTGTAAGAGACCACCGCTTGAGACAGCAATGTCTCAAGGCACGGCAAACCCCACCTGGAGCAAGACCAAATAGGGGAGTCTTACGGTTGGCCCTGCCGAATGCTTGT
>CAYTZD010000027.1:11620-19752 GCA_964442345.1 uncultured Hippea sp.
GGGACAGAACCCGGCTTACAGATCCACTCCCTTTTTTTATTTTTATTCTGGCTTCTGGTATGCTATAGCCATCTTGAAATGGCAGAGTTTGAAGTTTGTCTTCAGGCGGGATATTGATTCTGTTGCTCCCAGTATCAGATAACCGCCAGGATTGAGTATGTCTTTATAAAATGTATCTATGACCTGTTGGCGAGATTTGTTGTCAAAATAGATTAGCACATTTCTGCAGAAGATAACATCCATTTTGCCAACTTTTCTTGATAATCCAGGATCGGTAAGGTTTATGTTTTTAAAGACAACCTTTCTTTTTACAAAGTCCTTTATCTTGTATTTGCCAAACCCAACGCTGTCGAAATATTTTTTCTTAAGTTCAGGCGTTAATTCTTTGACTGAGTATTCACTGTATATGCCTTCTTTAGCTTTTTCGAGCACTTCGTTTGATATATCACTTGCCAGTACCCTTGCAGGTATCATCTGTCCGTATTTTTCCATTAGTGCTATAACGATTGTGTAAGGTTCTTCACCTGTTGAGCAGGCAGCGCTCCAAACATTGATGCTTCTCTTTTTCTTGAGCAATTCAGGAACCATAACATCCCTGAAGGCTTCTATCTGTCTTATATGTCGAAAAAAGTATGTTTCGTTAATGGTAATTGCATCAAACAGCGGCCCAAGTTCTTGTGCTCCTTTGGGTGATTTTAAGTATCTTAGGTATTCTTCAAATGAGTTTAAGCCTAACTCTTTTAGTCTTTTCTTTAATCTATTTGTAAGAAGATACTCTTTTGTTTTCTCAAAGAATATACCAGATTTTTTGTATATGAACTGACGCAACTCTTCAAAGGTTTTTGGATCCATTTTTTCTGACACTGTTTATGACCCCTCAAAGTAAAGTTGTTTTGCATTATCTATCTCTTCGTAAAGCTTGAATGTGAAAAACGCTATATCAAACTCTTCTTGCAGTTTTGCTTCTTCTATCAATAGTTGCCAGCCTTCATCTTCTTCTAAAATAAATTTGGCATAATTGCCGCCAAAACCTATGCCTTTTGAGTATGTTAAAAGGTCTGCAACATGCACAACAGAGACAAGCAGCCTATTTTTAGCCTTTAATGGTTCGTGGTGATGCTCGACTATGTCTATTATCTCTTCGGGAAGACCCCAGATAGATAGAAGTTTGGCACCAAGCATCGCATGGTTGATGCCGTATAATTCCATCTCTGCATCCAAGAAAGAGATACCGTTTTTGTATGCATGTTCAAGTATCTCATCTAAACTTTCTGGTGCATATAGGTCTAAAAGCACTTTGCCTATATCGTGCGTTACGCCGCCGCTAAATTCAGCCGAACTGAAGTTGAAGTTTAAGATATTTGCTATTATCTTTGCCGTTACACCACAACCAAAGCAGTGCTCTAAGAATTTATCCCTATTGAAATTTTTATGCAGTGGTAGTTTTTTTACGCTTGATAAGATGACAGATATCATAACAATATTTTCTACCTGGACAAAGCCAAGCAGATTTATAGCGTGGTTTAGCGATGTTACTTCCCGTGAAAGCCCATAAAGGGAAGAGTTTGCCATCTTTAATATTTGCGTAACCAGATTTGGATCCTTTTTTATAACATCTTCTAAATGCTTTGATGTTGTGTTTGGGTCTCTTGTTAGTTTTATGACTTCAAACGCTATGGCTGGAAACGCTGGCAGATCGTCTATTTGAGCTAAGTTGTTGTAAAGTTCCTTGACCTTATTCATGCCATTAAGTTTAACAATAAAAATTGTTTAGTCAAGTTTTTTAAAAAATTTGCAAAGATTGACTGCTACATATAAAATTGAAGTATGTCTGAGCTTTCTAAGCGTTTGCTTGCAAAGGGTGTTAAAGCTATAGAATCTTCTGATTATGAGAAAGCCATTATTTATCTTCTAAATGCGCTAAAGGAAGACCCATACGATGCAGAAGTGCTTGTGGAATTAGGATATGTTTATGGCTTAAAGAATGAGTTTTCAAAAGCGGAAGCATACCTTGTTGAAGCTTCTATGATAGAGCCAGATAACATTGATATATACCATAATCTTGCAATTATATACAATCTAACCCAAGAACACGAAAAAGAGATAGAAGTGCTTGTAAAGATTATGGAAAAAGGTTATGTTGATGCTGATATATGCATGAATATAGCAAATGCGTATTATGAATTAAATATGCTTGATGAATCTATAGCCTTTTATAAAAAAGCCATATCGCTTGATAGTGATTTCTTTGAAGCCTACGCCAACTTAGGTAATGCCTATATGTTTAAGAAAGAATTTAAAAACGCCATAGAATCATACAGAAAAGCCATAGAGATAGAGCCTGAAGCAGCTTCAGTCTATACAAATCTTGGTATAGCCTATCTTGAGATTGGAGAAGATGAAAAGGCAAAAAAGTGCTTCCAGACAGTGGTTAATCTCTCTCCTGCTGACCCTGTAGCACGGTATAATCTTGGTGTTTTCTATGCTACAAGGAAGCAGGTTAAAAAGGCAATGAGAGAATACAATGTTTTAGTCAACCTTGATTCTCAAATGGCTTCAAGCCTTATTGAGATTATAGATGCCAACAATTACGAGATAATAAGTTGATTACGATTTGACATGAACATATATCAGAGTAAAATGTTAAAAGATGATAAAAATGTGAAGGGGGTGGACTTTGTTCAATAGTAAAGATTTGCAGAAGTATTATCAGTCGCTTTTGAAGGATGTAGATAGGCGACTTGATAAACTTTATTCTAAGGAAAAAGAAGAAGAGTTTAATCAGACTTTAAAGGAGAATGGTTTTAGCAGAAGGGATTTTTTAAAATGGACTTCGTTTATGACTGCTGCTTTGATGTTGCCACCTGCATTTGAATCAAGGGTTGCCAAAGCTGCCGCAATAAAAGAGAGAACACCCGTTATCTGGCTTCACATGGCAGAATGCACTGGTTGCAGCGAATCTTTCTTAAGAAGCAGAAACCCGGATATAGCCACACTTATATTTGAACAGATTTCACTTACATATCACGATACGCTGATGATGGCAAGCGGCGAAAGACTGGAAAAGCACTTAGATGAAGCAATGCAGAGATACAAAGGCAGATATATATGTATTATAGAAGGCGGCATACCAACCAAAGATGGTGGTATATATTTAAGGGTTGGTTCAAAGGGCGAAACAGGCCTTGAAAGGGCAAGAAGGGTTACAAAGGATGCAAAGTATGTACTTGCTTTTGGAACATGCGCTGCCTTTGGTGGTGTTCAGGCTGCATATCCAAATCCAACAGGTGCAAAAGGCGTCAGAGATGCCTTGGGTATAGAAGTTGTTAATGTTCCCGGTTGTCCGCCAAATAGCGTAAATATGGTGGGAACGCTGCTTCATATATTATTGTTTGATAAACTGCCGCCAACGGATTTATTGTATAGGCCTTTGTGGGCTTACGGTTCAAGGATTCACGACTATTGCGAAAGAAGAGCACACTTTGATGCTGGTGAATTTGTTGAAGAATGGGGCGATGAAGGAGCAAAAAAGGGTTGGTGTTTATACAAAATGGGATGTAAAGGACCTTTTACATACAACAACTGCTCAAGATATAGGTTTAATCAAGGGACGAACTGGCCAGTTGGTGCTGGTCATGGTTGTATTGGTTGTTCAGAGCCCAATTTCTGGGATACGATGGCTCCATTTGAAGAGCCAAATGATAAAGCAGGTATAAAGATACCAGGTGGAAAGGGAGTTGAGGCAACTTCAGATGAGATAGGTGCATTTGTTGCAGGTGCGACAGCTGCAGCTATTGGAATACACGCAGCAGGCAGTATAATAAGAGGGGCCAAAGAAAAATCGGCAAAGAAGGAGAATGAGTAATGGCAGAGAAGAAGCATGTTGTTATAGACCCGATAACAAGAATTGAAGGTCATTTAAGAATAGAGATAGATGTAAAGGATGGAAAGGTTGAAAACGCCTGGAGTTCTGGGACGCTTTGGCGTGGCATAGAACCAATCTTGCAGGGAAGGGATATCAGGGATGCTGGTCTTATAGCTCAAAGGATATGTGGTGTTTGCACTTGGGCTCATTATGAAGCAAATACGATGAGTGCCGAAGTTGCATTAGGCATAAGGCCACCAACGAATGCAAGATTGATAAGAAATATGATAAACGCAAGCCAATTTATGCATGACCATATCGTTCACTTCTATGCATTACATTCACTTGACTGGGCTGATGTTGGTGCTGCTTTGAAGGCTGACCCTGTAAAAGCTAATGCGTTGGCTCATCAGTTTTCTAAATCGCCTTACAATGCATCTGTTGAACATTATCAAGCTGTTCTTGAGAAGCTTAAAAAGTTTGTTGCAAGTGGTCAGTTGGGACCATTTTCTGGCGCCTATATGGGCAATTCTTTATATAAATTGCCACCTGAAGGTAGTTTGATAGTTATATCGCATTATCTTGATGCTTTATATGTGCAGGTTATACTGGCACAGATGATGGCTATATATGGAGCGAAAAATCCACACCCGCAGAGTCTTGTTGTTGGTGGTATTACAAGTGTTATGGATATGCTTGATGCAACAAGGCTGGGAGAATACACATCGAAACTTAAGCAGGTGGGCGAGTTTATTCAACACGCATATCTTGCAGATATAGACTTAATAACGCATTTTTATAAGGATGAATTTGTTGAAGGATGGGGCTGTGGCTCTTACAACTTCTTAAGTTATGGTGGTTTTCCAGAGACAAACGATTGGGAAGCAGAGTATAGGTATCTTCCGCAGGGCGTAATTTATGATAGAGACCTTACGAAGGTGGAGAAGGTTGATGAGAAGTTTATAACCGAAAGCGTGGCGCATTCTTGGTATAAAGGACCTGATAAAGGTGTCTATCCAGGAGAAGAACACACAATTCCAGAATACACAGGCTTAAATCCCGATGGAACGATAAAAAAAGAAGGAAAATATAGCTGGGTGAAGGCTCCACGATATAAGGGTAAGATGATGGAAGTAGGACCACTTGCCAGAATTCTTGTCGGATATGCATTGAAACATAACAATATGAGAGAGATGCTGGATGCCTTTTTGGATAAGCATAATGCCGATGTGAAGCAGATGTTTTCAACTGTTGGAAGGACTATAGCAAGGGCGCTTGAGACGGCATATATCTGGTATGGCGCTCACAGGTGGGTTGATGACCTTGTAGCAAATCTAAAACAGGGTGATGAGAGAACTTGGACACGCTTTGAGTATCCCGAAGAAGAGACCAATACCGCAGTTGCACTTTATGAAGCACCGAGAGGCTCACTTGCCCACTTTGTAAGAATAAAAGGCAAAAAGGTTGTTCACTATCAGGTTGTTGTTCCGTCAACCTGGAATGCATCACCAAGAGATGAGAAGGGTCAGCGTGGAGCATACGAAGAGAGTCTAATAGATCTTCCAGTGCCAGATACGGAAGAGCCACTCGAGATTCTAAGGACGATTCACTCATTTGATCCATGCCTTGCCTGTGCAGTCCATATAACGGATGTTGATTCTGGCAAGGTTAAAAAGTTTAAAGTAGAGGTCTAAAAAATGAAGTGCCTGAAGAAAAAATATGAGTGGACCATAGGCATAAGAGTGCTTCACTGGGTTACATTTATAGCCATAGCTGTTCTCACATTTACAGGCTTTTACATAGCAAGTCCTTTTTGGTTTGTTCATACGCCGGGAACAAAAGAAGCCTATAAGATATTTTCAATGGCAAATGTTAGATTGATTCATTTTATTGCAGCTTATGTGTTTATATTTGCTATCATATTAAGGATTTATTATGCATTTTTCTCGCGCCACGATGCTGATTGGAAGTATTTTCTTTTTGGGTGGTTGGATGTTAAAGGTTGGTTTTTGACGCTTAAAAATTACCTTACCTTCAAGCCTTATGGTGTTGAAGGTCTAAAAAGTGATAAATACAACCCTGTTCAATCGCTTGCCTATTTTGCCTTTATAGTTATTTCTATTCTTCAGATAATTACTGGTGTTATATTATATACGATGAATGATAATTCAATAAGGGGCGTTGCTTTTATTCAAAAGCTTCTCTTTCCTGTTGTTCAGCTATTTGGTGGCTATCCCAATATAAGGATTGCGCATCATCTGATTACATGGTTTTTTATCGTATTTGTTATGGCGCATGTTTATATGGTTATTGCACACGATATAGGCGAAAAGAACGGCTCACTCTCTTCAATGTTTACGGGTTATAAGTGCGAAGAGGAGAATGAATAATATTGCCGTTGTAGGATTAGGGAACCTTCTGCTTGCCGATGAAGGCTTTGGGGTTCACCTAATCCGCTTCCTTCAAAAAAATTACACATTTCAAGGTGTTGATATTATTGATGGTGGCACGATTGGTTTTCAACTGATTGAGTATTTTCTGAATTATGAGCATCTGATTTTCGTTGATGCAATTAAGGTTGACGATGAACCGGGCAGTATTTATAAGTTTCCCTTAAGCGAGGTTCCACCCAACTTGACTTTTGTCTCGTCAATTCATGAGATAGGTCTGGGTGATGTTTTGCATCATGTTTCTTTGATGGGTGAAGATAAAGATGCTATTGTCATAGGTATTGTTCCGCTTGCCATTACACCAAACGAATTGAGTATGGAATTAACGCCTTTACTTAGAAGCAAAATAGAACCTGTTGCTAAGCTTGTGCTTGAAGAGATAGTAAGACTTGGTGGAAGTTATGCACGAAGGTGCAATAGCTGAAAGTATAGTCGATATATTGAAAGACACGGCTAAAGAGAACAGTCTAAATAAGATAACAAGGGTTGTTTTGAAGATTGGCAAAATGAGTGGTGTTATGGTGGATGCGCTGCTTTTTGCACTTGAAGCTTTAAAGAACGAAGAGAGTCTAATAGAAGGTGCCGAATTTGAAGTTGTTGAAAATAATATAAAGGCGCACTGTTTTGTCTGTGATAGGGATTTTTACTTTGAAGAATCATCCGGCATTGTGCTTATTTGTCCTGAATGTTCTATGCCACTTGAGATAATTGAAGGAAAAGAGATGGAGATTGTTGAGATAGAAGGTGAATAGAGATGAAAAGGGTCGTTGTTGAGAAGAAGATACTTGAAAGGAATACAGAATCAGCCCAGAGAATAAGGGAGATTTTGAAAAATAAAGGTATTTTTTCTTTGAACTTTATGTCGTCTCCAGGTGCTGGTAAGACAACCATAATAGAAAAGACAATCGAAGCGTTGAAGAACGAGATTAGAATATCGTTTATTGATGGTGATCTTGATACGGATAGGGATGCAGAAAGGGTAAGAAGATTAGGTGTTGATGTTGTGCAGATTAATACATCTGGTGCCTGTCATTTGGATGCTGATATGGTTTTGAAGGCTTTGGATAAGGTTTCACTTGACTGTGATTTGTTGATTATTGAGAATGTGGGCAATCTCGTCTGTCCTGCCACATTTGATGTTGGTGCTGATAAAAATGTTGTTATATTAAGCGTTCCAGAAGGCGATGATAAGGTAAAAAAATACCCTGTTATGTTTAATGTGGCAGATGTGGTTTTAATAAACAAGATAGACCTATACGGTGTTTTGGATTTTGATAGAGATAAGGTGTTAAAGGAGATAAAGGAGGTAAAACCTGAAGCAGAAGTGTTTGAACTAAGCGCAAAAACATCTGCCGGTTTTGATAAATGGATTAAATATGTAAAAAACCTTATTCGCCGATAATCTTTATTAGGACTCTTTTGGGTCTTTGACCGTCGAATTCTCCATAAAATATCTGTTCCCACGGTCCAAAGTCGAGTTTACCATCGGTTATTGCGACAACGACTTCCCTGCCCATTACCTGCCTTTTTAGATGGGCATCGCCGTTATCTTCGCCTGTTAGATTGTGTTTGTAAAGTGATGGGTTGTGTGGAGCCAACCTTTCAAGCCACTCTTTGTAATCCTGATGCAAGCCTTTCTCATCATCGTTTATAAATACTGAAGCTGTGATATGCATAGCGTTGACAAGACACAATCCTTCCTTTATGCCGCTTTCTTTTACTGCTTTTTCAACTTCTTCTGTTATGTTTATAAACTCAACCCTGTTTTTTGTATTAAACCAGAGTTCTTTTCTGTAGGATTTCATCGTTTGCCTCCT
>CAYTZD010000028.1:0-19333 GCA_964442345.1 uncultured Hippea sp.
GAAATATTTTTAATATTATCTCCAAGTTCGTCTATAAGATGCTTGCCATCTTCTATCATCTTAACATTACTTTGCATCGCTTCTTCTACTTTTGCAGTTATATCAAGTGCTTCTTTTGCGGCTGTCTCTACTTCAATCATAAAATTACTAAAGTTTTCTACATTCTTTGATATATCGTTAACAGCTTCTGAAGCATCTCTCATTGTGTCGTTAATAGCATCAAACTGGGACATACTCTCATTTATAGCCTTGATGGTTTTTTTAAGCTCGTGGTTGAATTTAGCATTAAACACACTTGCCTTTCCCGCTGCCGTGATAAGTTTTCCAACAACATTATTAACAAAATCCTTAAAGCCTTTTATAAATGTCTCAACAAAAGGAATGCCAGGTGTTTTAATCTCTTTTAGTAAGTCTATTCTCTCTTCTTCCAAGATATCTTTAAATTCCCTGTTAATCTTCTCAACATTAGATACAAGCTGCACATAGTAATACCAGAAGTTAACAGCAGCAAAAGCAACCGAAGCAGTAATAAAAATCAAAAGAAAGTGCTTCTCAACAAATTGGCTAAAAGCAAGATAACCTACTATACCACCAATAACATACAAAGCAAAAGTGATAGCTGTAAAGATAAACAGCCTAAAGAACATCTCCAACCCCTCCCACAAAAAATTTCAACGGGTCAACCTACAAAAGTTAACCCTTAAAATCAAGTTAATTTTTAGCTTGCAAAACAACGCACACATCAAACTTCAATATAACCCTTCCAAAAAGTTTGACAAGGCAAATTTAGAGTGATATAAATAAGCCAGCTTCATTGGCTATTGACCATATAGTTCAATGAAGAGCCAAATGCTTTAAAGCTTTGGCAATAGATTTTTGTGTTGAGGTGTATTTTTATGGTTAAGACGCTTTATGTTGGAAATCTTCCCTACGCAACGACGGAGGAAGAGCTCAAGGAACTGTTTGGGGAGTATGGTGAGGTAAATTCAACCAAGATCATCACCGACAGAGAGACTGGCAGATCCAGAGGATTTGGATTTGTCGAGATGGATTCAGATGCTGCTCAAAAGGCTATCGAATCATTAAACGGAACAAGCTTTGGCGGAAGAAACCTTAAGGTTAACGAAGCCAGAGAGAGAAAACCACGCGGTAGGTTTTAATCCAATCTACTAAAACCAAAATGGGCAGGTCAACCCTGCCCTTTCAATATTCTTTTTTTTACTCTTCTATTTTCAATACTTCCTTTATAGCCTGCTTGAAAGCTTCTTTTGGAAGCGCTCCAACTGCCATCTGTGGCTGCTCGTTTAGTGGAACAAATAAAAGAGACGGTATGCTTCTTATACCGAATACAGCAGCAAGCTCTTGCTCTTTATCTGTGTTTACCCTGTAAAACTTAACCTTTCCTTCGTACTCTTCTGAAAGCTCATTCAAGATAGGTTCAACCATCTTACATGGTCCGCACCAGTCAGCATAAAAGTCAATAATGCAAGGCAGATCGCCTTTGTAATGCCAATCCTTGCTCTCTTCCCAGTTAAAGATCTTCTCCTTAAAATCCTGCGTCGTTAAATTTTCAACCATCAACATCCTCCATACACAAAAAATTCGCCTAAGGCTAACATACAACTATCTCATTGTCAAACCTATCAAGCTGTTATAAAATGTTTCTATGTTTGAGATTGGAAGTCTGACGCTGATTAAGTGCATAGGCATATTTGTTTTAGGCATAATCGTCGGATTTATAAATGTTTTGGCAGCTGGCGGTTCGTTTTTAACACTTGCTTTCTTGATAGCTATAGGATTGCCTGCCAATGTTGCAAACGGCACAACAAGGGTTGGACTAATTATCCAAAATGTATTTGCATCTTTAAACTTTCATAAGCTTAAGATACTTAAGACAAAATTTGCTTTTTTAATGGGCATACCTGCAATAGCTGGTGCACTTCTTGGAAGCTACATAGCAACCTGCACGCCTAATGAGATTTTAAAGAAAATTATAGCCGTTTTGATGGTTTTAATAAGCCTTATCACAATATACAAACCAGATAAGTTCATAAAAAATAGAGACTTTAGCAAGAAGAAGTGGGTTTTTATGGTTATAGCATTCTTTTTCATAGGAATATACGGCGGTTTTATTCAGGCAGGTGTCGGGTTTTTTATAATCACAGCATCGATCTGGGGCGGATTCAACATGGTTGAAGCAAACTCAATAAAGGTGCTTATAATTATGCTTTATACGATAATGATTTTGCCTGTATTTTTAGTAGCGCATCAGGTAAATATACCTATTGGCATCCTGCTTGGTCTTGGAAGCATAATCGGAGCAAAATTGGCAATCAATGTATCGATAAAAAAAGGCGATAGATTTATAAGGGCTGCACTGCTTGTACTTCTTGTAATATTTGCAATAAAACTATTTCTATTTTAAGGAGAAAAGCGTATGAAGATTTACATTGTATCAATTGGAGAAGAGATACTTGAAGGTTCTATTTTAGATACAAATACGCACTATATAGCAAAACAACTCTCAAATGAAGGCTATAAACCAGATGGATTTTTTGCCGTTGGAGATAGTCTAAAAGAGATAGTTGAGCTATTTGAGAATCTCACCAAAAAAGAGTCTATCATAATAACAACAGGTGGATTAGGTCCAACATTTGACGACAACACAACCCTTGCCGTTGCAACCGTTTGTAAGAAAAAGCTAAAGCTAAACAGAGAAGCCTACTTTGATGTCTTGAAAAAGGTAAAAGCAAAGGGTGTAAAACTTAAGCTTTCACACACAAGACAGGCATTCTTACCAGAAGGCTGCAAGCTTATACCAAACAAACATGGAACAGCATCGGGAATATTTATCAAATGCGAAAATTCGTATTTTATCAGCCTGCCAGGCGTGCCAACAGAGATGAAGCCAATGTTTGACAATTACTGTATCAACATAATAAAAGAGTTAATACCAAAAGAAGAGCTATTTAGAATGGATTTAAAGCTTATAGGCGTGCCAGAATCCGATATGGATAAATTCATAAAAGGCATCAATACCGATAATGTACAGATTATACTAAATGCTATGGAAGGTGAACTTGCAGTAAGATTGATATCTAAAGACAGAAGCAAAATAGAGAAGCTAAAACAGACCATTAAAGATGAATTTGGATATAGGCTGTATTCTGATAAAAACGAGACAATCGAAGATGTGCTTTCTGAGACACTTGAAAGATTCAATCTGAATATAGCATTCTTAGAGAGCATAACGGCAGGATACCTATCTCAACTGATGTATGACAAACCATCCTTTGTTGGAAGTCTTATAAGCAACAAAAACAGCGATATTGTAAATATTTTTGAAGAAGCTGACATTGTAGCATGTCCCTGCAATCTTGTTGGAAACGAATTCGATCTAAAATTAAGAATAAACGATGAAAAGATAGAGACGACATTGAGATACTTAGGTAATGTAAACTTTATGAAGAAAGCTATCTCAAAAAGAACGCTTGGATTTATTTACGAATGGCTTATGGAAAATTATGAATAATTATGCTATCATCAAGCAGGAGGTAAAAAGATGGAGATAAAGGTTTATCCCGATGGAATCTTGAGAAAAAAGGCAAAGGATGTTGAAAAGATAGACGATAGAATAATAAAACTGTTAGACGATATGGCTCAAACGATGTATAAATTCAACGGCATAGGATTGGCAGCTGAACAGGTTGGCATTTTAGAGAAGCTTGTTGTGATAGATTTAAGGCCAGATGGCAAAAATCAGTTAATAGAATTAATAAACCCGCAAATCATAGCAAGCGAAGGCATATATGAAGAGCACGAAGAAGGTTGTCTAAGTGTTCCAGGATATTACGACACCATAAAGGATAGAAAAAAGTGGATTAAGGTAAAATATTTAGACAGAAACGAGAATGAGCAAATATTAGAAACAGAAGATTTCTTAAGCGTTGTCATTCAGCATGAGATAGACCACCTAAACGGCAAACTGTTTATAGACAGACTTTCACCCACAAAGAGAGAATTCTTCAAAAAACAGTGGAAAAAAATGCAAAAGGAGAAAGAAGAGAAAAAATGAGAATCCTATTTTTCGGAACAAGCGAATTTTCCGTTGAACCTTTAAAAGCGCTTATCAATTCATCGCTATTTGAGGTTGTTGGTGTAATATCTACACCCGATGCCAAAGGAAAAAGAGGCAAAAAACTCATCCAACCACCAACGAAGATAGAAGCCTTAAAACACAACATTGAAGTGTATCAACCAGAAAAATTAAAGGAAGAAGAGACACTAAAGAAAATAGATTCATTCAAGGCTGATATGTTTGTTGTCGTATCATACGGCAAATTCATACCAGCTGAGATGTTGAAACTGCCAAAGTATGGTTCTGTCAATATTCATCCTTCACTTCTGCCAAAATACAGAGGACCATCACCAATCAACTATGCACTTTTAAACGGAGACGAATACACAGGTGTTTCTCTTATCGATGTTATAGATAGGATGGATGCAGGCGATATCTATATGCAGTGGGTTGAAAAGATAGACAGAAACGACAACTATTTAACCTTACACGACAGACTTTCAAAAATTGGCGCACAGATGCTTCTCTGCTACCTTGAAAACTTCTCAAACATAAAACCAAAGCCACAGGATGAAAGCCTTGCAACATACACAAAGATAATAAAAAAGGAAGATGGTCTGATTGATTTTAAAAACGAGACAGCCTATCAAATAATAAACAAGATAAAAGCGTTTTACAGCTGGCCAACAGCACATTTTAGATATAAGGGAAAACTATTTAAGATATTTGACGCAGAGCTAATAAAAACAGAAGAGTCAACGCCAGGAAAGGTTATAAAAGTAAACAAAAAAGAGCTTGTAATAGGTTGCAAGAAAGATGCTATATCGATAAAAACAATTCAGCCTGAATCCAAAAAGCCAATGGAGATAAAGGCATTTTTGGCAGGCTATAAGTTTGCCGTTGGTGAAACAATCGCCTAAGTATCTTATACTTTTTTCTATACTACCAATCATCGCCTATCACATATCAATCTTATCATTCGTTGCATTTGTGCCGATTTTTTTCATCTTGAAAGATAAAAAGGCTTATATTTATATCTCCATATATATGTTCATATTTTATTTATACATTTACAGCGGTATATACAAAAGCACGCATACCTATTATGGACTGTTTTTTCTTCTATCGATTGGTCTTGTTGCTGCTTTGGCTTTATATCAAGCCTTTTACATACTTATTGGAACCTGGATTTTCAAAAAGTCAAACTTATCAGTTGAATTTTACCCTATATTCTTTGTCGCTTTTGAGTTTTTAAAAGACAAGCTTCTCTATGGTATGCCGCTTGGCAATCTAAATATCTTAGCCTACAACTTAACACCGTTTATTCAAGATGCATCACTATTTGGCAGCCTGTTTATAGATTTTAAAATTCTTCTTGCCAATTTGGCTGTCTTTTTAATTTTAAAGAAAAAACCTAAAAAAGCGATTGGTCTTGTTCTTTTAATTGTATTGCCGCTATTATTTGCGCACAATATAGACAAAAGATATTCAAAAAGCGTTAAAATATCCATAGTTCAAGGCAACATACCACAAAATCAAAAGTGGGAAGAGAAATACTTAAAAAGAAATCTCAACATTTACCTATCCTTAAGCAATAACACAAAAAGTGATTATCTATTCTGGCCTGAATCGGCATATCCCTATCTATTTAGCAAGGACTATTCACCTTCTATAGCAAAACTTATCAAGCAAAACGACTTCACGCTTCTATTTGGTGCAATAAGAGAAGAAAATGGCAAATACTACAACTCTGTTATCTCATACTCAAAACAAAAAATAGAGACATACGACAAACAGAAATTAGTGCCATTTGCAGAGTTCATACCACTAAGCAACATACTTGGCTTTAAAGACGAAAGCCTATCAGAAGGCAAATCAAATGTGATATTCAATGGAAAACTCAAGATAGCACCAATGATCTGCTATGAAGAGAATTTTGAAGGTATAGCAAGAAGATATAAGACAGAAGGTGCAGAGATGCTTTCAGTCTTCACAAATGATGCCTGGTTTGACAAAACACCAACCTTCTACCTGTTCCAAAGAAGCGACATATACAGGGCAATAGAGAATAGAATATGGCTTATAAGAACAGCTAACACAGGCGTAAGTTTTATAGTAAATCCTTCAGGTAAAGTCATATACAGCCTAAAACCTAACACAGAAGGCAAACTTACAAAAACATTAAAGATAACGGTTTTTGATAAGACACTTTACGATAAATTTGGATGGTTATTTGGATGGTTTCTTCTTTTTGTCTCTACATTTTTATTTTTTTATAAAACATATAAAGCCCGATAACAAACATTAAAACAGTTGGAGCATAAATAGGAGCTATAACGCCATAACTTTTATATAAAGAACCAGCAAAGGCGAGTAAAATATACAAACCAAAAAAGAGAAACAGACTAACTATTATACCTGCGCTTTTGCCACTTCTTGAAAATGTTATACCAAAACTAAATGCAATAAGGGAAAGAGAAAAGATACTCAAAGACATGGATATAATCTTGTTTATTTTATAAAGCGCATCACTATCATTGGTTTTTTTGTATTGTTGGATAAGCTCTGGCAGATTCATATATCGAATACCTGATGGTTTTTTGTTTATCTCTTTAATGATAAAAGAGATCGCATATTTTTTAAATGAGCCAAACTCCCAGCCATCTTTCTTTTTAAAATAGGCTTTAACGGATGAGAAATCTGCCAAAATGCCGTTATATGTATCCTTTAGGATACCCTTTTTTGCGACAAAAACATCATTGTTGTTTGAAAAAAACACATTGGTTAAATGCTTATGGTCTGCTGAGATAGAATTCACCCACATCACACCACCCAAATTCTTATAAAATGTTGATGGCTTTAAATTCATATAAATCTTATTCCTAAAAGCCTTTACGATTTCATCCTTATAATGCAGGTTTGCCTTCGGCGAGACAAAAGCCATATCGTATGCAAGAAAAATAAAAACAGCAAAGGTAAACATCAAAGAAGGCAGATACACCCTTGCAAGTGATATACCCGAGCTTCTAATGGCTGTTATCTCAGAATTGTTTGACATCTCAGAATAGACATAATTTATTGCAATGGTCAAAGCCATAGGAATACTGAAGATCGACAAAAACAGCATAGTATATAGAAATATCTTAAATACCCTATCCAAAGAAGAACCCGAAGCAAAGATTATATCGTATATTTTAATCACATTACCTATCATCATAACAGCTGAGATAATGAAAAAAGAGATAAAGAATGCAACCAATAGATTTTTTAATATGTAAATATCTATCTTTTTAAGCATAACCCATAAACCTTAGAATCTGCTGTCCAAAAAAGAGATAAACCAAAGCAGCCAAAGATAAATAAGGCCCAAATGGTATCCTGCCACCCATCTCTGACTTTTTTGCCACTATAAGTGCAATACCTACAATACTACCAAACAGGGATGAGAAAAACAGAACAAACAAAACGCCTTTAATACCCAAAAACGCTCCTATGCCACCAAGCAGTTTTATATCTCCACCACCCATCGCTTCCTTTTTAAAAAGCAACTTACCCAAAATAGCAACAAAATACAATAAAGCAAAACCAAAGATAAGTCCATAAAGCGAAAAGAGAAATCTATGGGATAGATAACCAAAAATAAGCCCAACAACCATCAAACCCAAGCTTATCCTATCTGGTATAATGTAATATCTAAAATCTATAAAGCTTCCAACTATCAACATGTATGCAAAAAGAAGATAAAACGCCATATCGATACTAAAACCAAATTTCACATACACACCAACAGTTATAATTGCAGTTAGAAACTCCACTAACGGATAAATAGGCGATATCCTGCTTTTACAATACCTGCACCTGCCACCAAGCAGAATATAGCTTATAAGCGGTATATTATCATACCACTTTATCCTTCTTTTACAGACAGGACAGCTTGACGGTGGAAAGACTATCGACTTACCCAACGGTATCCGATATATACACACATTTAAGAAACTGCCTATTATAAGACCAAATAGAAACACAAAAAAGTAAATCATATCTCTTTCTTCGTTGAAAATATCCAGGCTACGACAATGCTGATAAGATAAAGAAGCGTAAGCGGTGCTGCCATAAAAAGTTGCGTAAACACATCTGGCGGTGTCAAAACAGCAGCAACAAAGAAAATAATCAAAAGTGCATAATCAAACCGTTTAAGCAAATCCTTACCATCTATAATACCAAGACGCGCAAGAATAAAACTAACAATGGGAAGTTCAAAAACGACTCCAAATGCTACCAGCATTCTCAAGAATAAAGCCATATACTGCTTTATCGAAGGCATTGCAGAGAGTTCTTCTCCGCCATATTTTAACAGAAACTTAAAACCCAAAGGCAGAACAATCTTATAGGCAAAAACAACTCCAACTAAAAAAAGGAAACTAAAAGCCAACACAAACGGAATGGCGAATTTTCTCTCATTCTCCTTTAAACCAGGCTTTACAAATAGCCATATCTGATAGAATGTAAAAGGAATACTAACAATTATCGCAGCAACGATAGCAACTTCTATTCTAACCCAAAACGCTTCTGTAACTCCCGTAAAGATAATTTTGCTATCCTTTGGAAGAACTTGCTGAAGTGGTGCTATAGCCACATTTAAAAGCTTATCTGAATAGTTATAGGTAAAAACTAAAGCAGCAGCAATACCACCTATTATCCATAATAGCCTTATTCTTAATTCTTCTATATGTTCAAGAAGAGTCATATTATTCGGATCTTTTTTTATCCTTCTTCTCTTCATCTATCTCTAAGAACTCCTCCCACTTCTTCTGAATACTTTTTTTGGGATTTAGATCATCTACCTCTTCTAAATCTTCTTCAAGTTCTCTTTTTAGCTCGTCTATAGCCTTCATAAAGCTTTTATAGACATAGGCAATCCCTTTTAAGATTTCAGGAAGTCTTCTGGGCCCAACCACAAGCAGGGCTATAACACCTATAACCAACATCTCATAAGCGCCAATAGAAGGAAACATAGCCTTTTGCCTCCTTAGTGAAAGAAAGCCTAATAAAAGTTGACCTCTTTGTCAAAAAATAATACCTTAATCCAAAAAAAGGGGGGAAGCAAAAATGCAAAGCCACGAGATCGATTATGAGATAATAGGCGATGATATGCAAATCGTTGAGATAGAACTTGACCCAGACGAGACAGTTATTGCAGAAGCCGGCGCAATGAACTATATGGAAGATGGCATAACCTTTCAAGCAAAACTGGGTGATGGTTCGGAAAGTGGTGGACTGCTTGGAAAACTGTTTCAAGCAGGCAAAAGAATGCTTGCAGAAGAATCGGTATTCTTGACGCACTTTACAAACAGCAGCAATAGCAAAAAAAGGGTGGCATTTTCTGCTCCCTATCCGGGCAAAATCATACCAATCGACCTATCAAAAATAAACGGCGATCTATTGTGCCAAAAAGATGCATTTCTGTGTGCAGCATACGGGACAAAAATAGACATAGCATTCACAAAGCGTTTTGGAACAGGCCTATTTGGCGGTGAAGGATTTGTATTAGAAAGGTTATCCGGTGATGGCTTGGTCTTTATACATGCAGGTGGAACGGTGATTAAGAAAAATCTAAACGGCGAAACATTAAGGGTTGATACAGGCTGCATCGTGGCTTTTGAAGAGAGTATAGACTATTCCATAGAGATGGCAGGCAATCTCAAATCAATGCTGTTTGGCGGTGAAGGTCTATTTCTTGCAACACTATCAGGCGTAGGCACTGTATATCTGCAAAGTTTGCCATTTTCAAGACTTGCAGACAGAATAATAGAGAACGCACCAAAAATACTCGGAAACCAGAAGGGTGAAGGTTCAATACTTGGCGGTTTGGGAAGACTTATAGACGGAGACGACTAATCAGTTATGGGATCATTAATACTTTGCTACCATAGCATAGATTATTCACAACGCATAACACCTGATGATCTTGAAAAACAGCTAATCATTCTAAAAGAGAATGGCTTTAGACCGATAAGGCTAAGTGAGATTTACTCATACATAAAAGAAGGTAAAAATCCACCGTCGAAAACAGTTCATTTAACATTCGACGATGGCTATGCGGATAATTATATCTATGCCTATCCAATCCTAAAAAAACACGGGTTTTTTGCAACAATATTTGTCATAGCAAACAAAGTTACAGAAGGCATAAAAAGGGCAACATACGAAGAACTGATAGACATAAATTCTACAGACAAGGTCAAAGAGCTTCTTGGCAAATCTGAATATGTAAGCTGGGAAGAGCTAAACGAAATGCTAAACAGTGGTATATTTGAAGTCGGTAGCCACTCCCTAAACCACAAAGCGTGCTTCTGCTGTCCAAAGGTTCACAAGTTCAACGAAGATAACTCATATAGATGGTTTTTAGAACTTACAAACGATAGAAGATTGGGTATTCCAATCTATGAGAAAAAGTGGGACTGCACAACGCTATGCATGAAAGATGATATGCGTATAAGGGACTATCTAAGCGATTTTGTAAAGTCAAATGGCGGGGTTCTGTTTTTTAAAAAACCCAATGCCCAAAGAATACTCGCAAGAGAGTATAAAAGATTTATCAAAAAAAACGGAATGAATATTCAATACGAAACAAAAGAAGAGAAGCTAATACGCACAGAAGAAGAGATCTCTGAATCAAAACGCATTATAGAAGAGAAACTAAACAGAGAAGTTGACTTTTTCTGCTACCCGTGGGGTCATTACGATGTCGATGTTGTGTATGAGCTTATCAGAAATTCATACAAAGCCGCACTTACGCTTAATGTCGGATTGGTTTTTAAAGATACATATCCTTACCTTCTGCCAAGAGTTGAAGTAAGGAATACAAAATGGCTCAAAAAGAGATTAAAAATATACAAAAACCCTATAAAAGCAAAAATATACGCAAAAATTCATAAGGCTATATGAGATCAAGTATAATTGCCTTTTTTCTGATAGTTGTAACCATAGCGTTTTTTGCTATAATGCTGCCGTTTTGGAAATCCTTTGTATGGGGCATAACCATAGCCATAGTATTCTATCCCATCTTTGATAGAATCAAGAAAACTATAAGAAACAACAACATAGCATCCTTTTTAAGCATAACCATAGTTCTTTTAATTATTGCTTTACCGATAACATTTGCAGTCTATATAACGGTAAACGAAACGGAAAAATTCATAGGAAACATAGACAAGATAAAGGCTGCCTTTGAAAACCTGCTTCTAAAATTACAAAACTTCTCAAAGCTTAAGATTTTTACTCCATACATCGACAAAGTTGACGAGACAGTATTCTCGCTTTTAAAAAACACAGGTATTCTAATAACAAAGAATATAGGTGCAGTATTCTCTCAAACATATAGCGTTGTGGCAAATTTCCTTTTTTCATTTATCATCGCATTCTATCTAATAAGGGATAACGAAAGATTTTTGGAATATATATCAAACATCGTTGACGATAAAGAAGGGTTTTACAAAATCCTAAAAACTATAAGGGACAGCATAAATGCAACTGTTTTGGGTGGTGTCCTGACGGCACTTATTCAAGGAACGGTGGGAGCAATAGGTTTTTTAATTGTCGGATTAAACGCATTCTTTGTATGGCTATTTCTCATAGCAATATTCAGTTTTGTGCCACTTGTTGGCACGGCTATTATATGGCTTCCTGTTGGCGTTTATCTGATTATTGAAGGTTCGTTAATAAAAGGCATTTTTATACTTATCTGGGGTGCTGTTGCGATAGGGCTTGTCGATAACTATGTAAGGCCACTGATAATTAGCAGCAAGATAAACATCCATCCTATGATTCTCTTCTTTGCCATCTTAGGTTCTATGATTGTATTCGGTCCGATAGGAATTATTCTTGGTCCTGTTATCGTATCCGTAGGCGATGCAATGGTGAAGATATATGTCTCTTCTAAAGATAAGAGAAAGCTTAAAAACCTGTAAACTTTCAGCTAAATGCACCCACATCAACTGGGCATACATACTTCTTCAGATATTAAAATGGATACCGTTTTCCGTATCCTGCGGAATAGTGATAGGATTTATAGCCACAGCATTTGATATAACCGTCGTAAAGATAAATGCGTTCATAACTTCTAATAGTTTGACATTCTTTGCCTTTCCATTATTTACTGCTGCAATAACAGGTCTTTTTATAGCTAAGGACACATCCATAGCAGGTGCAGGAATAAATTACATATTAAACCATTTGGGAGATGCTCCCGATATTGGAAAACTCATTAAAAAAACAGTTATAAGCATTCTTGCGCTATCTGGAACATTCATAGCAGGCAGAGAAGGTCCTTCGTTCTTTATTGGTTCATCGATATCCTTGTATTTATCAAAACTATTCAAGATAGATAACTCACTGAAAGAGAAGGTTGCACTTATAGGTGCAGGGGCATTTACATCTGCTCTTTTAAAGGCGCCTTTGGGTGGTGCAATTTTCGCATTAGAGATAAAATATGTATCAGATATGGAATATGAATTCTTTCCACAAACCTTAATCGCATCAATATTTAGCTATATAGTGTTCTCATTCTTTAGAAACAAGCATAGTCTTGTAAATCTTAACTCTGCACATATCTCTTATTCACTTCACTCACTATTTCTTCTGATGGCTTTAGGAATAGCAATCTCGGTTATGGCGTATGTATTTATAACCGTTTTTCATATCCTAAATTGCTTAGCTGGATACATAAGGCCTATTTTAAGGCCAGTGATTGGTGTTCTTCTTGCCATGCCATTCATTGTTGTTATATCAAAATACAATTCCATAGATTTACTTAATGCAAGCGTAAATTACAAAGCCTTAAGCAGTATAGTAAACTTTGCTATAAATCCATCTCTTGCGGCTATATTGCTCTTTTTGACAATGATAAGCGTATCCTTAACCATAGGTTTTGGAATATCCGGCGGATTAATTCTGCCAACGCTTGTAATGGGCGCACTAACAGGCAATCTGATAGCTACAATATTTAATGAAAACCTAACGCTATTTGCACTTTCAGGAATGGCTGCAGCATTGGCCGCCGTTGCTAAAACACCGCTTGCGGCGATAGTCCTTGTGCTTGAATTGTCTCAAACAGACTTAATCATTCCACTAACGGCTTCTGTAATCGTAAGTTATATATCTACATACGGCTTAAGCATTTACACATCACAAAAGATATGCAGGCTATTTAAATAGCATAAAAAAGATGCTATAATTTTTAATTTGAGAGATGAAGAAGGAGGGCAACGATAAAAAACATAAGGCTTAGTGATTTCAGCGCAGTTCTTACCGTAATAGCGGTATTTGCAGTATTAGTCATACCATTGCCCGGTTTTATCATAGATTTCTTGGTTTCAACATCGTTTGCTTTATCCCTTCTTATATTCTTTATAAGCATCTATGTGCCAAGACCGTTGGATTTCTCAACATTTCCGTCAATTCTGCTTGCCGTAACTCTTTTTAGGCTATCTTTAAATGTTGCAACGACAAGAGCAATACTTCTGCACGGCAGCCAGACGCCAGAAGCAGCAGGAAAGATGATAGAGACATTTGGATACTTCGTCGTTGGTGGAAACTATGTCGTTGGATTAATCGTATTTATCATTCTTGTCATAATAAACTTCGTCGTTATTACAAAGGGCGCAGGCAGGGTCGCAGAAGTAGCAGCAAGGTTCACACTTGATGCAATGCCCGGCAAACAGATGAGCATAGATGCCGACCTAAATGCAGGACTGATAGATGAGAAAGAAGCAAAAAGAAGAAGAGAAGAGATAGCCCGTCAGGCTGACTTTTACGGTGCAATGGACGGTGCAAGTAAGTTTGTTCGCGGCGATGCTATAGCAGGATTACTAATAACTGCAATAAACATCATTGGTGGTATAATCATCGGTGTTTTGCAGCACCATATGAGCCTATCAGCTGCTGCAAGCAGATATACCGTTTTAACCATTGGAGATGGTCTTGTAAGCCAATTGCCTGCCTTAACCGTCTCAACGGCTGCAGGTATAATCATCACACGAAGTTCAGAAGAGATAAACCTATCAGAAAATATCATAAATCAGCTTATCAATCAGTATCAGACGCTTTATATTGCCGCTGTTGTTTTGGTTGTTCTATCATTTGTTCCTGGTATGCCAACATTTCATCTAATAACGCTTGCTTTAATACTTGCAGGTATAGCCTATTCCATATCAGCACAAAAGAAGAAAAAGGAAGAAGCCAAAGAGCTCGAAGAAGCCGAAGAAGAGCAACCACAAGAAGAGATAACAATGGAAGATATAGAAGAAGCCGTAAAAGTGGATTTGCTTGAACTTAAGATAGGCTATGGACTAATAAGCTTTGTTGATGAGAAAAATGGCGGCGGTTTGATAAAACGAATAAAACTAATGCGTAAGCAGATAGCTTCAGAACTTGGCGTCATTGTACCATCAATAAGAATCAGAGACGACCTAAACTTAGATAGAAACGAGTATGTCTTCTTAATAAAGGGTGTAGAAGTAGCCAGATACACAGTCTATCCGGATAAATTCTTGGCAATGAAACCCGGTGGCGGCTCAGACATAGAAGGCATACCAACAAAAGAACCAGCATTTGGACTTGATGCTATATGGATTGATGGATCAATAAAAAGCACTGCTATTGTTAAAGGCTACACAGTCGTTGATCCTGTAACCGTGATAATCACGCACATAACAGAGATAATAAAAACACACATCGCCGAGATATTTACAAGACAGGACGCAAGCAAGCTGCTTGATACGATAAAGGAAGAGTATCCAAAGATCGTTGAAGAACTAACAAATCAGCTTCCACTTGGCACGATACACAAGATATTGAAGAATCTCTTAAGCGAAGGTGTCCCTGTCAAAGATATGATAACAATCGCAGAGACGCTATCTGATTATGCAGCATACACCAAAGATCCAGATGTATTAACCGAATATGTAAGAATGGCACTTGCCAATCATATATCGAACAAATACAAAGATGAGAACAACACAATCAATGTTATAACCTTAGGCAGCAATGTTGATGGCATAATAAACGCAAATCTAAAAGAGCAAAACGGCATAACATACCTTGATTTACCACCAAACATAAGCGAAAAACTGATAGAAAAAACACAACAGGTGATATCTGAAGTTGTTGAAAATGGTATAGAACCAATTATCTTGACATCACCCAAAATAAGAAGATACTTTAAGGGATTCTTGCAAAGGTTTTTCCCAAAGGTTCCGGTTATCTCATACGCTGAGATAGCCGAAGGTATTCAGATAAACACAGTGGGAACAATTGAGTTATGATAGTAAAAACATACAGAGCAAACACCGTTCAAGAAGCCTTAAAGAAGATAAAGGCTGAACTGGGCGAAGATGCCATAATCCTATCTTCAAAAAAGGTCAAAAAGGGTGGTTTCTTCTCCTTCTTTAAAAAGGAGATATACGAAGTAACCGCTGCCGTTGATGATAAACCACCAAAGCAAAATAGAAGCTTTGAAGCCGTTGCCAAAAAATATGCCAAAGTCGAATTTTCTCAAAAGAAAGAAAGCGAAACAGAGAAACTCGAAGAGAGAGTAAAAAAGTTAGAACAGCTTATCATGTCGGCAGGCAAAGAGAGTATAGAAAGACTTGTAAGCGACATAAAAGCCGACTTAAACGACCTAAAAACAGCCATAAACTATGTAAAAAAAGACAATGATGTTGATATATCAAAAATACCGCTTGGAATGAATAAATACTTCACATACATGTGTGAGATAGGAATAAAGAGAAAATATGCATATAAAATAGCTCTTGGGCTTTATAAAACCATAGACAAAACCAGACTAAACGATGAAGAGTATGTAAAGGAATATCTATCGGCTGTGTTGTCCCAATTCTTCAAAAAAAGCACGCCAACAAACAAAAATATCGTTCTTTTAGGCCCAACAGGTGTGGGAAAAACGACAACTTTGGCTAAACTTGCAGCCATTTACAAGCTAAAGATGGACAAGAAGGTCGGCATCATAACAACCGACACATACAGAATCGGAGCGGTTGATCAGCTTCTAAACTACGCAAAGATAATGGATATACCGGCAATCGTCAGTATAACAAAGGAAGATTTCATCAATGCTGTTGAAGAACTAAAAGATACTGATGTCGTGCTGGTCGATACAGTCGGAAGAAGTCCAAACGACATAAAGAGACTTAAAGAGATCTTTGAGATGTTTAAAGGAACAGAGACGCTTCATCTATCCCTTGTAATGGCGGTAAACACAAAAGAAGAAGATTGCCTTAACATATTCAAGCAGTTCTCCGCTTTACCGATAAACGACTTAATCTTCACAAAGGTAGATGAGACAAAGACACCCGGAACAATGCTAAATTTGGTCGTAAAGCTAAAAAAACCTGTGGCTTGGGTCTCATACGGACAGGATGTGCCAGATGATATTATGGAAGCAGAACCATTGAAAATCTCATCCTTAATCGTAAAAAGGAGAGTCCAAAATGGCTGACCAGGCTGAGAAACTAAGAAAGATGGTTGAGAAAAAAAACAGCAAAGAGAATAAGAAGAAATACAGAGTAATAGCCTTTACAAGCGGCAAAGGTGGCGTAGGAAAAACAAACATAGTGGCAAATACTGCATATCTTTTAAGTAGCATAGGCAAGAAGGTTGTCGTCTTTGATGCAGATTTAGGACTTGCAAATATCGATATACTGCTTGGATTAAAAAGCAAGTATTCGCTAATCGATGTTGTAAAGAGCGGTAAAAAACTCAAAGAGATAATGGTAAAGGTAAATGATAACTTTCAGGTGATACCTGCAGGCAGCGGTATAGAAGAGATAGCAAACATCAACGAGCCAATATTCTCAAAGATAAAAGATGAATTAATAGACATAACCAAAGAAACCGACATACTTCTTATCGATACAGGTGCAGGCATATCAAGAAAGGTAACCTTCTTTCTAAAAAGTTCAGAAGAGATTGTTGTTATAACAACACCCGAACCAACAGCTTTGGCAGATGCCTACGCAATGCTGAAAATAATATCAACAAATTACAAAAAGGAGAAGGTCAGCGTATTTGTAAATATGGCAAAAAATCAACAAGAAGCAGAAAACACCTTCACAAACCTTAACAAGATTTGCAAAAAATTCTTAAATAAAGAGTTCAAAAGCTCAGGATACGCCTTGATTGATAAGAATCTACCCATAGCAGTAAAACAGCAGAAACCCATAGCTGAACTTTATCCTAATAGCACCTTTACAATATCAATGAAAAAGTTTATAAATAACATGTTTAAAGAGAATATTAAGATTCGGGAAAATCCAATTGCCCGATTCTTTGCTTCTATCTTCGGCGGAGGGTAATGTGAATGTAGGTTCAATGTGGGGAGCATTCATAGGTGGCCTAACAAGTTTTTTCTCTCCTTGTATCTTTCCCTTAATCCCTGTTTATATCTCATTTGTTACAGGCTACAGCTTGGAAGATCTCAAAAAATCAAAGCAGATAAACCCTTTAAACATATTTATAAGGACAACAGCCTTTATACTGGGATTTTCAATAATATTCGTAAGTATGGGCATAGTATCAAGCAGCATAGGAGCATTTCTTCTAACAAACAAGGTTTTACTTGCCCGTATCTCTGGTGCTATAGTAATTCTTTTTGGTTTACAGCTTGCAGGAATAATAAACATAAACTTTATGTCTAAAACGAAGAAATTTACAACCTGCGTTCATTCTGCAAGCATACTATCATCTTTCGTTTTTGGTATAATCTTTGCCTTTGGGTGGAGTCCCTGTGTCGGACCAATTCTATCATCCATACTGATACTTGCAGCAGACACGGCAAATGTGCAACAAGGCGCCTTGTTATTGCTTTTATACTCCTTAGGCATAGGAGTGCCATTCTTAATATTCTCGTTCTCAATAAATTACTTCTTCAAGGTTTCAAAAATACTCAAAAGGCCTGACCTAATTCAAAAGATATCCGGCTGGGCTTTAATAGCAGCAGGTATATACCTTATATACAACGGTGGGTTCTAAACTTGAAAAATAGAAGATTGAGTATTATTTTTTAAAAAAATATTAAATTGAAGGGGGTGGGCAGATGAAAAACATCTCAATTAAAAATCTATCATTGGGCGTCTTTGTACTTATATTTATAGGGTTATTAATCACATTTTTATACACACTCTCTGCTTTTAACTCAAGCAAAAAAAAGATAAACAGTATGTATTACAGAGATTTGCATCAGATGGAGCTTTATCATAAGATAGAAGAAAACTTCAGCAAAGGTGAGAAACTCCTATTAGAAGCCTACTCTCTATCTGATAGAAATCTCCTTGAACAGGCAAAGGGATATTTTGAGAATGTTGACAATATGATAGATAAAAACATCTCCGGCCTTCAAAATGTAATCTCAAGTTCTGAGATATCTGCTTTGCGCACCTTAAAAGATACCATAGACAGACAACTGACAGTCGCCGTAGAACAGGTTGAACACTCCATAGCCTCAAAAAACATAAAACGAAACGAGATAGAAAAGATAGACAAGATGACAGATTCCATAAACACACAACTATCAAACCTAACAAACCACAGAATTTCATTAATGAGAGAATCGATGGCAAGAATAAAGTCAAGTTTCAATACCACATTGGCAGTAATGATACTTATATATGCAATCCTAACAGCAATCACTGCATTTGCCTTTGTGATTATAAAAGGATACATACTTAGTCCTTTACTTGAAGTATCAAAAGTGATAAACGAATTTAAGAAGGGCAACCTAAACATTAGACTTAACATAGATTCCCAAAACGAGATAGGAAAACTCAAGCAAGACTTAAACGATATGGCAAAAGAGTTAGAACAAATGATAAAAGAGATCAAGCAGGCTACAGATGTAATGGTAAGTCATTCTACAAGTTTATCTTCTGCAGCCGTTGAGATGAGTGCAACAAACGAACAGACAACACGCAGCATGGAAGAGATAGTTCATGCAATAAACGACACAACAAAAGCAATCGATGATATTGCAAGATCGGCTGAAAATGTAACACACCTTGCTCAAACAATTGGCGAAGTAAACGAAAAGATGATTAAAGACATAGAAGAAAGAGTCAAAAGCATGGAGATCAATGCAAAATTAGCAGAAGAGACGATGGAACAGATAAACATTGTTGGTGAATCTTCCAAGAACATAGGAAAAATAGTCGATGTAATAAGTGAGATAGCAGACCAGACAAA
>CAYTZD010000029.1:0-19312 GCA_964442345.1 uncultured Hippea sp.
TTAAGGAATAAAATACCCCCTACCCTTTAGGTTTTTTATAATATCTTTACCAAGCAAGTGTCGTAATCTTTTTATGTATGTTCTTACTGACTCTTCCGATACATCTTCATCTTGCCACACATAGCTTAATATATCATTTACAGATACAACCTTTCCCTTATTATTCAGCAGAAACTCAAAGATATCCCATTCCTTCTTTGTTAAGTATAACTCATCCTTGTTTCTGTTGATCCTTTTTCTTGTTAAATCAATAAGAAGTTCTCCTAAACGAATAGTTTTGCTTACATGTCTTTTTAAAACTGAATTTATCCTAAGTATAAGTTCTTTTGGATTAAATGGTTTTGTTATGTAATCATCAGCACCCAAATTAAAGCACACTTCTTTGTCTTCTATATTACCCTTAGCCGTCAAAATAATGACAGGTATATCATATTTAGCCTTTATCTTTTTTAGTAAATCTTCACCCTTGAAGAATTTAAGTATAAGATCCAAAACGATAACATCATACAAGGCAGAATTGAGATACAAAAACAGATCCCTATCATCTTCCACCCAATCGCATTTAAAATCGTTATTTTCAAGATAATTTTTTACTGCTTCACCGAGATATGTATCGTCTTCAACAAGCAAAACCTTTATCATTTCTACAAAGTAAAACACAAACCCAAAAGAAAATCAAATAAAATTGAAAAAACCAATCTCTTTTGATATATTCTGCTAACTAAAAGAGAAGTGGGAGGAAGTATGATTGAAGTAGCAGTTGAAGATGCTAAACCTTCAAGAAAAAAACTTCAAATAAAGGTTAAACCAGAAAAAGTAAAACAGAAGAAAGATGAGATTGTAAACGACTTCAGAAAAAGCGTAAACATAAAGGGATTCAGAAAAGGCAAAGTGCCAAAAGAAATTATTCTAAGAACATACAAAGAAGACATAATAGAAAACACAAAAAGAGAATTGATTGCAGAAGCTTACGAATTTGCCATTCAGGATAACAAAATCGAAACAGTCGCAGATCCGGTATTTACCGAAATCAATTACGACGAAGAGAAAGGTTTAAGTTTTACAGCCACCGTTGATGTAAAACCAGAATTTGAACTAAAAGAGTATAAAGGCATTGAGATAGAAGCAAAACCGGTTGAGATAACAGAAGAAGACATCAATAAGGTTATAGAACAGCTAAGGGAAGCGTTTGCAACACTTGAAGATAAAGAAGACGGCGTATTTGAAGAAGGCGATATAGGTATTATTGATATAAAAACATTCACAAAAGATACGCACTATCCAATAAACGACTTTGGCGGAGAGAATCTGCCTGTTGAACTTGGCAAAAAGCAGCTTATAGAAGAGATAGAAAGCCAGCTTGCAGGTATGAAGGTCGGCGAGACCAAAAAGATAGAAGCAAGCTTTGACAAAGATTATCCTTTAAGAGCACTAAAAGGCAGAGATGTTGTATTTGAAGTAACATTAAAATCATTAAAACAGAAAAAACTGCCAGAATTAGATGATGAATTTGCCAAAAAAATCAACAAAGAATTCAAAACATACAACGATTTAGTTGAAGACATTAAAAAGAGATTAAAAGAGAACAAAGAGTTAGAAGAGATAGAAAGACAGAAAAATGCGATATTGGACAAACTGCTTGAAGAGTATGATTTTGACCTGCCACCAAGCCTTGTTGGTCAAGAAACCAACCAGATGATAATGGAATATGTAAAGAATATGTACTATGCAGGTGTCGATGTAAGTTCAGACGACTTCAAACCACAGGCTTTAAGAGAGAAATTCGAACCAGAAGCAAAAAGAAGGGTAAAAGCAACATTTATCCTGCTTGAGATAGCAAAAAAAGAAGGTATCGATGTATCAAGCGAAGAGATAAACGAAGTTATATCACAGCATGCAAACGCAAATAGAAAGACATTTGATGAGATGTATAAAGAGTATCAAGAAAAAGGCGTCTTGCCACTGATTCAGATGGAGATATTAGGCGATAAGGCACTTGACTTTGTCTATGAAAACGCAAAAATTATAAAACCAGAAGAGAAAAAAGAAAGTAAAGAAGAAGAAAACAAAGAGAAGGAAGAGAAGGTATGAATCTAATACCAATAGTCATCGAAAAGACACCACAGGGAGAAAGGGCATACGACATATACTCTCGCCTTTTGAAGGATAGAATCGTTATGCTAAACGGCGAGATAAACGACGATGTGGCAAATGTTATCGTAAGTCAATTGCTGTTTTTGGAAAGTGAAGACCCAGATAAAGACATATTCCTATACATAAATTCACCCGGCGGTATAGTAACAGCAGGCCTTGCCATATACGACACGATGCAATATATCAAATGCGATGTGAATACAATCTGCATAGGCTCTGCAGCATCAATGGGGGCTTTAATCCTTGCAAGTGGCGCAAAGGGCAAAAGATTTTCGCTGCCGCATTCACGCATTATGATTCACCAACCCATTGGTGGAATAACAGGACAGGCAACAGAGATAGAGATACACGCAAAGGAGATTTTAAGGCTTAAAAAGATTCTAAATGAAATCTTGGCAAAACATACAGGAAAAAGAATTAAAACCATTGAAAAAGACACTGAAAGGGATTATTTTATGGACGCAGAAGAAGCCTTGAAGTATGGCATCATCGATAAAATAATCTATTCAAGAGAAGAAGAGGAGAAAAACAATGAGACCAATGGACGGTAGCGATAGGCCTACAGGGCCACTGAGATGCTCATTCTGCGGTAAAACACAGGATGAAGTAAGAAAACTGATAGCAGGGCCGGGTGTTTATATATGCGACGAATGCGTTGCTTTATGCGAAGAGATACTCGCAGAAGACGAAGAGATAAACAGAAAAGAGAGTAAACTTGTTCCATTAACACCAGAAGAGATAAAAGCAAAGCTTGACGAATACATCATAGCCCAAGACGAAGCAAAGAAAATTTTAGCTGTTGCAGCATACAACCATTACAAACGAATAAACTCCATTCAAACCAATAGAAAAAAGGATGATGTTGAACTGGAAAAAAGTAATATCTTGCTTATAGGCCCAACAGGAACGGGAAAAACCTTAATAGCAAAAACGCTTGCAAAGATACTCAATGTGCCATTTGCTATTGCAGATGCTACAAGCTTGACAGAAGCAGGCTATGTTGGCGAAGATGTTGAAAATATACTTGTAAGATTGCTTCAGGCAGCAGACTACAATGTAAGCCTTGCTCAAAAAGGCATAGTGTATATAGACGAGATAGACAAGATCTCAAGAAAAAGCGAAAATCCATCAATCACAAGGGATGTATCCGGAGAAGGCGTGCAGCAAGCTTTGCTTAAGATAATCGAAGGCAGCATTGTTAATGTCCCGCCGTATGGTGGCAGAAAACACCCGCAGCAGGAATTCATTCAGGTTGATACGACAAACATTCTCTTTATCTGCGGTGGAGCATTTGAAGGATTGGAGAACATCATAGCAAGAAGAATAAGCAAAAAAGCAATAGGATTTACAAACCCTGTAACGGTTGACAAGAAAGAGAAATACAACCTTTTGAAGCAGGTAACACCAGAAGATTTAATGAAATATGGACTAATTCCAGAGCTCATCGGAAGATTGCATGTCGTTGCAACACTTGAAGAATTAAGCGAAGACGAACTTGTTAAAATCTTAACCGAACCAAAGAATTCGCTGGTCAAACAGTATACAAAGATGCTCAAGTTAGACAATGTAAAACTAACAATCACCGATGATGCCTTAAAAGCAATAGCAAGAAAAGCAATAGAGAGAAAGGTCGGCGCAAGAGGCCTAAGAAGCATCATGGAAAGCATAATGGTTGATTTGATGTATAAGATACCTTCAATGAAGGATGTTAAAGAGTGCATAATCAACGAAGATGTTGTCTTAAAAGGCAAGAAACCTGTATTAATAAAAAGCAAGAAGAGTGCATAAATGGAACAGTTTAAGGGAACAACGATTATCTGTCTGAAGAAAGGCTCAACCGTTGCCATCGCTGGTGATGGACAGGTAACACTTGGCAACACGGTTGTAAAATCTAAAGCAAAAAAGATAAGAAAGCTATATAACGACAAGGTTATAGTGGGTTTTGCAGGTGCAACGGCTGATGCTTTTACGCTGTTTGAGAAGCTTGAAGATAAACTCAATGAGTATGCAGGCAACCTAACAAGGGCAGCTGTTGAACTTGCAAAGGAGTGGCGAACAGACAAGATTTTAAGAAGATTAGAAGCAATGCTTATAGCTGCCGATAAAGACAGCATCTATCTCATAAGTGGAACAGGTGATGTCCTTCAGCCAGATGAAGATGTTGTTGCAATAGGTTCTGGTGGCAATTATGCCTTAAGTGCAGCTTTGGCACTTATAAAACATAGCAACCTATCGGCAAAAGAGATAGTTGAAGAATCAATGAGAATAGCATCAAAAATCTGCATATACACAAACGAGAACATTACAATAGAAGTATTAGGAGATAACGATGGAAGATAAACTCACGCCTAAGAAGATAGTCGAACTGTTAGATAAATATATAGTTGGACAGAAAGAAGCAAAGAAAGCCATAGCTATAGCATTAAGAACACGATACAGAAGACACAAGGTAAAAGGCGACATAAAAGACGAAATAATGCCAAAGAACATACTAATGATAGGTCCAACAGGCGTGGGTAAAACAGAGATTGCAAGAAGGATAGCAAAAATAACAAATGCACCATTTGTGAAGGTTGAAGCAAGCAAGTTTACAGAAGTCGGATATGTCGGACGAGATGTTGAATCAATCATAAGGGATTTAGCAAGAATCAGCTATGAGATGGTCAAACAAGAAGAGTTAAAAAAGGTTGAAGATAAAGCAAGAAAAGAAGCAGAAGAGAAGGTTTTGGATGTGCTTGTGCCACCGCTTAAAAACCAATCAATCTACAACAACGATGAAGAAGAGAGATTAAACAGAACTCGAGAGAAATTTAGACAGAAACTTAAAAATGGAGAGTTAGACGATAAGGTTATTGAGATAACGATAACCCCACAGAGAGCAGAACAGCCAATGCCATTCATAGAGATAGCAGCAGCACCAATAGATGAGATAGATTCAAGCCTGCGTGATATGCTGGATAACATTATTCCGGGAAGAAAGAAAACAAGAAAGGTAACAGTCAAAGAAGCTTTAAAGATATTTCAGGAAGAAGAAGCACAAAAACTGATAGATAAGGATAAAGTAAAAGAGAAAGCCATAGAGAAAGCATCAAATGATGGTATAGTCTTTATAGATGAGATAGATAAAATCGTAAGCAAATCGTCATCTACAAGCACACCCAATGTATCAAGGGAAGGTGTACAAAGAGACCTACTGCCTATAGTTGAAGGTTCAAGCGTAAATACACGATACGGCATCATAAAGACAGACCATATTCTGTTTATTGCAGCAGGTGCATTCCATCAGGTAAAACCAAGCGATATGATTCCTGAACTGCAGGGAAGATTCCCAATAAGGGTAGAATTAAAACCTTTAACGAAAGATGATTTCATAAGGATTCTAAAAGAACCAAAAAATGCATTAATAAAACAGTATAAAGCCTTGCTTGAGACCGAAGGCGTTGAGATAAACTTCACAGACGATGCAATCGAAAAGATTGCTGAATTAGCCGAGAAGATTAACAAAGAGACAGAAAATATAGGCGCAAGAAGACTCCATACACTGCTTGAAAAACTGCTTGAAGATATCTCGTTTGAAGCACCAGATATAGATAAACAGATAACCATCAACGCCGATTATGTAGAAGAAAAACTTGCAGATATAATAGAAGATAGGGATCTAAGCAGATATATCTTATGATAAAGGCTAAATGATGGAAAGTATCTGTTTTGTAACTTTTTGGTTGCAATTGCAACTAAAGTTTTATAATATACATCGAAAATTTTACTAAGGTAGTGGAGGCGCACATGGAATCAAATCCAAAAAGATGGATGCTTAAAGGCATTACAGCAGTAGTTATCCTTACTTTTTTGCTAATCGTATCATCTAAAGGTGCATTCTGCGAAGAAAAAGCTAAACCGTCAGGTATGATGCAGAATCAGTATGTGCATGTTGATGTATATAAAGTACCAAAACCTGCCGATATGCCGGTGGAGCTCAAATATCCGGCAAGGCTTAAAAGTATCCAGAGCGTAGAGATTGTAGCCAGAGTCGCAGGCGTTTTAGAAGAAAAATACTACAAAGAAGGCCAATTCGTTAAAAAGGGAGATATTCTATACCTGATAGAACCAGACATATACAAAGCCCAAGTAGATGCTGCAAAAGCCCAGCTTCAAAGTGCAATCGCAGCATTACACAAAGCAGAAAGAGATTGGAAAAGAATAAAAGCTTTATACAAGGCAAACGCTACAAGCCAACAAGCAAGGGATGCTGCTTTATCGGCTTATGAGATAGCCAAAGCAAATGTTGAAAGAGCAAAAGCAAATTTAGAGACCGCTCAAATCAATTTAAACTATACAAAAGTTAAAGCAACGATAAGCGGCATTACAGGATTAAAGGATGTTGATGTCGGTTCTTATGTGGTTAATGGAACAAGGCTTGTTAGAATCACAAAGATAGACCCGATATATGCAGAATTCTCAATCCCTGATATAGATGCAATAAAAGAAAAATACAACATAAAAAACGGTAAATGGTCAAAAGCAACAAAAGGAGAACTTAAAGCATATCTTGAGATAAACGGCAAAAGATACAATCAAGAAGGATTTGTAAACTTCATAGACATAAATATAGACCCACAAACATCAACCGTGAAGGCAAGAGCAATCTTTAAGAATCCAGATAGACTTCTGATGCCGGGCGAATTCGCTCGTATAATTATCAAAGGACTTGTTAGAAAAAACACCATTCTTGTGCCGCAGAAGGCTGTTTTACAAAACCCGTTAGGCATGATTGTTTTTGTTGCTAATAAAGGAAAAGCAGAGATAAGGCCAATAAAGATTTCTGAAACATCTGGCAAATACTTTGTTGTGGAAAGAGGGTTAAAAGCCGGGGATATGGTTATAGTAAACAACTTCTTCAAAATAAAACCAGGAGTGCCTGTCAAGATAGACAAAATAATCAACAAAGGAGCAGCAAATGTTTTCTAAATTCTTTATTGACAGACCGGTATTTACAATTGTCCTGTCAATAATTATCGTCTTAGCAGGTGCAATAGCCATAAAAGACCTACCTATACAGGAATATCCAACCGTTACACCGCCCACTATTATGGTTATGGCAAAATATCCCGGCGCTGATGCGCAAACAGTTGCAAAAACGGTTGCTGCACCGCTTGAAGAAGCAATAAACGGCGTAAAGAACATGATATATATGTCATCCACATCATCACCAGATGGTACACTATTCATCAATGTAACATTCAAAATAGGCACTGACCCTGCAGTAGCAAAGGTTGATGTAAACAACAGGGTTCAGCTTGCTTTAAGTAGTCTGCCAGAAACTGTAAGAAGGCTTGGTGTAACCGTAAGGGAGAGAAGTCCTGATATACTTAAGGTTTTTACATTTGATTCCAAAGGCAATAAGCACGATACCACCTACATCGCAAATTACATAGCTATCAATGTGTTGGATGATATAAAAAGGGTTCCCGGCGTTGGAGATGCTATTATATGGGGAAACAAAAACTACTCAATAAGAATCTGGTTAAATCCCGATAAACTTGCATCGTATGGACTATCTCCAACAGATGTTATAAATGTCGTAAGAAGCCAAAACGAACAGTACGCCGCAGGAAAAATCGGTCAGCAGCCTATAAAGGAAAGCGTATATACATATAATATAACAACCAAAGGCCGTCTAAAAACAGTTGAAGAGTTTGAAAACATCATAATAAGATCAAATCCTGATGGCTCAACCCTAAGATTAAAAGATGTAGCAAGGGTGGAATTGGGTTCTGAAGGATACACAGTCCACAGTAGCTATAATGATAAAGACTGTATAACAATGGGAATCTGGCTATCTTCTGGTGCAAATGCCCTTGAAGTCTCAAAAAGAGTAGATGAAACAATGAAGGAACTTTCAAAAAGATTCCCACCTGATATTGAGTATCACGATGTTTACGATATAACAACATTTATACACGAATCTATTAAAGAAGTTATCTACACCCTTCTAATCTCCGTTGTTTTGGTGTCAATAGTCGTTTATGTATTCTTAGGAACTTTAAGATCAACAATTATACCTGTATTGGCTATCCCTATATCGGTTATAGGCACATTTGCAGGATTGTATGCTGCCGGCTTTTCTATCAACCTTTTAACCTTATTTGGCTTGGTTCTTGCCATAGGACTTGTCGTAGATGATGCTATAGTTGTTATAGAAAATACCGACAGAATCCTAAAAAGCGAAGATATAAGTCCAAAAGAAGCCGCAATCAAATCGATGAAGGAGATATCTGCCCCTTTAATAGCTATTGTTCTGGTTCTTGATGCAGTCTTTATCCCTGCATCATTTGTCGGTGGTTTTGCAGGAAAGATGTATCAGCAGTTTGCTTTAACCATTGCAGTTTCAGTAACAATCTCTGGTATTGTTGCCTTAACCCTAACCCCTACACTGTGTTCTCTAATCTTACTCAAAGGTGGCATAAGGGAAACAAAATTCTCCAAAGCATTCTATTCTGTATTCAATCGCCTAACGGATGGCTTCACAGCAAGCGTAAGACAAACAATAAAATACTCATTTATAGGCTTGATTATATTTGCCGTTATGATAGGTGCAACGCTACTTATAGTAAAACAGCTTCCAACAGGATTGGTGCCTGAAGAAGACAAAGGCGATATAATGGTTATGTACTATCTAATGCCTGGATCTTCCCTGCAAAGAACCGTAGCTATTGAAAAGGATATGGGAAATATAGTAAAAAACAACAAGAATATAGATAGCTATGGGTTTGTTTCAGGCTTTGGTTTAATAACATTTGCATACAAAACAGATGCCGGCGTGGGTTTTGTGCATTTAAAGGACTGGTCAGAAAGAAAGGATAGCTCCTGGGATGTAATAAAACAGCTTATGATGAGATTCTCTCAAAACAAAGAAGCATTCATTATGGCTTTAAATCCACCACCAATAATGGGTATGAGTACAACAGGCGGATTTGATATGTACATACAGGATAGAACAGGTGGTGATATTCAGCTTTTCAACAAGTATGTAAAAGAGATAGTGGATAAGGCAAACAGAGATAAGAGATTAATGATGGTGCGTTCAACACTCAACACCAATGTTCCGCAGTATAAGATAACAGTAGATAGAGAAAAAGCAAAGGCTTTAAATGTCCCGATAGCGAATATATTTGCGACACTACAGTCAACATTCGGCACATATTATATAAACGACTTCAACCTATTTGGACGAACATACCATGTTAACATTCAATCCGATGAAAACTTTAGAGAAAACCTAAAAGATTACGACTATGTATTCGTCAAATCAAGAACAGGAAAACTGATACCTATAAGCTCACTTATTCACATAAAAAGAACTGTTGGTCCCGATGTAATTCAAAGGTTTAACATGTTTACCGCAGCTCACATTACAGGTCAACCACGATTTGGATACACAACCGGCGATGCTATGAACGCCATAGAAGAGATTGCCCGCAAGATTCTCCCACCAGGGTACACCATTAGCTGGTCTGGAACATCTTATCAAGAAAAGAAATTGGCAAAAACAGGAAACAATGTATTCATATACACAATTATCTTTGTATTCTTAATCCTTGCTGCACTGTATGAGAGTTTTACCACACCAATTGCCATTCTGTTAATTGTGCCATTTGCTGTATTCGGTGCTGCTTTAGGTCTGTTTTTGGGCCACTTAGAAAGGGATATATACTTCAATGTTGGTATTTTAGTTCTTATAGGATTGTCAGCAAAGAACGCCATCTTGCTTGTTAAGTTTGCTTTGGATAAGATGGAAGAAGGAATGCCACTTCTGGATGCTACCGTTGAAGGTGCGAAAATAAGATTTAGGCCTATTATTATGACATCGTTTGCCTTTATTGTGGGTAGTTTGCCGCTTGTTTTCTGGCAGGGTGCTGGCGCCAGTTCCCGCCATATCATAGGTACGACAGTTGTAAGCGGCATGCTACTTCAAACTGTTGTGGGAACGCTGTTTATACCAATGTTCTTTTATCTTACAATGAAAATATTCCATAGGAGGAGAAATGAGAAATAAAATTGCAATTGCCTTAATTAGTGCAATCTTTTTGACAGGATGCTCTCTTGAGCCAAAACTCTCAGTGCCAAAGATGGAACTGCCAAAATACGATAACAAAACGGTCAAGACAGATATAAATGTCGACTGGTGGAAGCAGTTTAACGATCCTATACTCAACAAGTTAATAGATAAAGCCTTAAAGAATAACGATGACTTAAGAATTGCGGCAGCAAGAATCAAACAGGCTCAAGCACAACTTGGCATTACAGAAGCAAATCTTTATCCGAATATAAGTTCATCTGCTGAAAGGGTAAGACAACAAAGCAGTAAAGAGACTTCTCCTTATCATGTCAGGACAACATCTTCTACATACACCCTTTCTGGTATTGTCTCTTATGAATTAGACCTATGGGGAAAGCTAAGAAACGAAAAGAAGGCTGCACTACACCAGCTACTTTCAAGCAAGGCAACTCAAGAAACCATAAAGCTTTCTTTAATATCAAATGTGGCAAATACATACTTCAACCTTATATCAATAAACAGACAGCTTAAAATAGCCGAAAATACAGAGAAAAACTACAAAGAGACATACGAATACAGAAAAAAACAGTACAAATATGGCCAGATAAGCGAAATTGTTGTATCTCAAGCAAAGGCTCAATATGAGAATGCAAAGCTGCTCGTTGAGACCCTTAAAAATCAGAAGGCAGTTATAACAAGTAGTCTCTCTGTGTTAATTGGTGAAAGCCCAAAAAGAATCTTCGAAAGCGATATGGAATTCAGCAAAGAACTACCAAATCCTATAAAAATCCCACCTGCTTTGCCTTCAACAGTATTGGAAAACAGGCCTGACATCCAAGCGGCATTAGAGAACCTAAAAGCAAAGAATGCCTTAATAGGTGCAGCAAAAGCTGCCTACTTTCCTTCCATATCCCTAACGGGCATTTTAGGATTTCAAAGCACAGAATTGTCAGACCTTTTACAGAGATCCGCCAAATTCTGGAGTCTTGATACAAATGCAGCCCAGACCATTTTTGACTTTGGAAGAACAAAATCAAATGTAAAACTTACAGAAGCTCAGAAGGAAGAAGCCATCGCACAATACAAACAAGCCGTTAGAAATGCCTTTAAAGAAGTTTTTGATGCTTTAAACACGCTAAAGTCTGATACTGCCAAATTGAAATCCCAGGAAGAGTTGGTTAACTCACTCAAAAAGGTTTTAGACCTTGCAAATAAAAGGTTCGATACGGGATACTCTGACTATCTTGAAGTGCTCGATGCACAAAAAAGCTATCTAAATGCAAGGTTGAATTTAGAAAAACTAAGAACTCAAGTTCTTGCAGATGAAGTAACGCTATACAAAGCCCTTGGTGGAGGCTGGAAAAGACCCTAATCTAAAATAAGCATTAAAGAAAGAAATACAGATGCAAGATATGTCAAAAATTACACAATACTCTAATAAGAAAACAAAGCTTGTAGTGTTTGTTTTACTTGGACTGCTTATTGTTGGCACATTTGGATATTTTTACATAGCTTCCACAGAATCAAAAAACAAGTTCAAATATATAACACAACCCTTAAAAAAGGGTGATTTGACTATTATCGTTACAGCTACAGGATACATACAGCCTATTGAAGAAGTAAAGGTTGGAAGTGAGATATCCGGAACAATTGAAAAGGTTTTCGTTGATTACAATGATACGGTTAAAAAGGGTCAGGTTCTTGCACAAATTGACAAAACAAAATACAAAAGCGCTGTAGATAAAGCTCGATTTGCTTTAGAATCTGCAAAGGCATCACTGCAAAATGCATATGCAAAATTGCACCTATATACCGCAATAATAAAAAGGGATAAAGCACTATTGAAAGCGACAAAGGGTTCTCTGCCTTCTCAAAATACATGGGATAACGACTGGTCGAACTATCTATCTGCAAAAGCCGATGTTCAAGAAGCAAAAGCCAAAATCAGACAGGCAGAATCCGAACTTGCTATAGCCAATTACAATCTTAGTAAAACAACAATATATTCTCCTGTGGATGGCATAGTTTTAGAAAGAAACATAGACCCTGGTCAGACTGTAGCTGCTTCTTTTCAAACTCCAATACTCTTTAAGATTGCCAAAGATTTGACAAAAATGGAACTTAGGGCAAGTATTGACGAAGCGGATATTGCACAGGTAAAAGCCGGACAGAACGCCTATTTTACAGTCGATGCATACCCTAATAAAAAATTCAACGCTAAGGTAAGAATGGTTCGTGTCGATTCTGAGATAGTTGATGGTGTGGTAACCTACAAGGCTATAATGGATGTAGATAACAAGGACCTTCTCCTAAAGCCCGGCATGAGCGCAGATGTTAATATAATCACAAAAACCATTAAAGATACATTTATTGTACCAAAAGCAGCAATGTTGTTTATTCCATTAAAACAAAGCAGTAAACATAGCTTATTTAAGAGAAATAAGAAAACAAAAATAACTATGGATAGAAGGCCGCATATCTGGATACTCAAAGACGGTAGATTGAAAAAGGTATTGGTAAAAGTAATCGGCAATAGCGGATTTTTAACGGCTATCTCGTCTAATGAATTAAAAGAAAACGACAAAGTTGTAATCATGCAGGAAAGAATCAATGATTAAACTTAAAAATATAACAAAGATCTATGGAAAGGCAGATGCAGCAACAAAGGTTTTAAAAGGGATTAGCTTAGAAATAAAAGAAGGCGAATTTGTTTCAATAATGGGTGCAAGCGGAAGCGGAAAATCAACCCTTTTGAATATAATTGGAACGCTTGATACTCCCACAAGTGGAGATTATCTATTCTCCAATACAAATATAAACACACTTTCAAAAGACCAGAAAGCCCTTTTTAGACGCTACATGGTTGGATTTATATTCCAGCAATTCAATCTTCTAAAGAAAACTACAGCATTGGAAAATGTTGAGATGCCGCTTATTTATTTAGGTGTAAGCGCAAAGGAAAGAAGAAAAAGAGCCTACGATGCTCTCTGCAAGGTAGGACTTAAAAATAGACTAAACCATACTCCACAGGAACTGTCAGGTGGTCAGCAGCAGAGAGTCGCAATAGCAAGGGCAATAGTTACAAACCCTAAGGTTTTAATTGCAGATGAACCTACAGGCAACCTTGATTCAAAAAGAAGCTATGAAATTATGGAAATTATCAAGAAACTTAATAAGCAAGGTATCACGATTATTATGGTAACCCACGAAAAAGATATAGCTTCATACGCTTCAAGGATAATCCATCTTCGTGACGGACAGATAGAAAAAGAAGAGAACAATGTTTTATAACGCTTTGATACAGGCTTTACGGGAAATAAAACGAAATATTATGCGATCCCTACTTACTGCAATTGGTATAGTTATAGGCATAGCATCCGTAGTAGCTATGGTAAATATCGGAAAAAGCGCAAGTTTATCGATAACGCAAAGCATAAGCAGATTAGGTAGTAATGTGCTTTTTATAATGCCAGGTCAACACAACGGTCCAGGCGGTATCTCATCTGTTGCCAAACCCTTCAAAAGCGATACCATAGATTTATTGAAAAATTCGATTTTGACACTAAAGGCAATATCACCTGTTGAAAACGCTTCTATGACGGTGATTTATAAAAACCAGAATTATAAGACAAATATAAAAGGTGTAAACAATGACTATTTTACAGTTCAAAATTGGCATATTGAGATAGGAAGAAAATTTAACAAAAGAGAATTAAGGACTGGCCAAAATGTCTGCATCTTAGGTAAAACGGTTATAGAGAATCTACTGTTAGACGCACAAACCATTATTGGAAAGCGGATTAACCTTAAAGATTTCTCATGCGAAGTAATTGGCGTATTAAGCGAAAAGGGCGCAGATACATTCGGCAGAGATCAGGACGATGTAGTCCTTGTGCCTATAAAGATGTTTCAAAGACGCATAAGCGGAAACGATAACATTCATCTTATTATGGCTTCAGTAAAAGATAAGATACCACTTGAAGAAGCCTCTTTACAGATAGAACATCTACTGAGAGAGAAAAGACACATAAAAAGTGGTGATGAGAACGATTTTTCCATAAAAAGTATGACTGCGCTTCTTGATACAATCTCTAAAATCACATCTATGTTAACTGTGATGCTTGGCTCAATAGCCGCTATATCCCTTGTTGTTGGCGGTATAGGTATTATGAACATCATGCTTGTTTCTGTTACCGAAAGGACAAGAGAGATAGGCATAAGAATGGCTGTGGGCGCTATGGCTAAGGATATACTGGTTCAATTTTTGATAGAATCTGTAGTTTTATCCAGCTTGGGCGGTATCGTAGGCATAATCATCGGGATACTCATCACATATATTGCATCTTCTGTTTTTCATATACCTTTAATTGTTGATCCTGCAATCATATTTATATCCTTGATATTTTCTATGGTGATAGGTATAGTTTTTGGTATCACACCTGCAAGAAAAGCTGCAAACATGAATCCGATTGACGCATTGAGATATGAATAGTTTATGCTTGCAAATTTTGTTTATATAATGAATAATATTTATAATGAGAAGTCAAAAATTTGACGAATTAGTTCGTTTTCTTAAAGAAACATACGAAAAGAAGGTTCCATTTCATAGTCTTGTATTAGAACCAAAGTTTCTTTTAGAAGAAGACAAGGTATTTATAAAAATCAACAAAAAAGAGAATCTTATCGGAAATTATAAATACGAGATGCTGCATGGTGGCGTTATCGCTTCAATAATGGACATAACAGGCGGTGCAATAGTATCGATAGGTTTAATAAAGAAGGCAATAGACGAACCAGAAGAGCAGATAAAAGAAAAGATATTCAAAATAGGAACAATCGATTTACGGGTTGATTTTCTAAGACCTGCACAAGGAAAGCAATTTTTAGCCACAGGTCATATTTTACGAATAGGAAATAGAATCGCAGCCGTCCACACATTCCTATACGACGAGCAAAACATACTTATCTCTTCAGGTGCAGCCACTTATAGCACAGGCTAAAAGCTAAAGATTAAAGATTACAGATTCTGCTGACGAACTTATAAAATCGCAAAGCTTATCTACACCCTTTCTCTTTTTAGAAGAAGTAAGAAAATAATTAAAACTGCCGAATTTATCCTTTAAATACTTTATGTTTGACGATATATCCTTCTGGGTAGCTTTGTCAATCTTTGTAAAAACAACGCTGAATGGCTTTTTGTAAAACCTAAGCCACTCAATAAACATCAGATCGCTCTCCATCGGTTTATGGCGTGAATCAATCAAAACAAACAGATGAGAGAGAAGGTTTGAGTTTTTTATATAATCTTCGATTGTTATTCTCCATCTATTTCTCATACTCTTTGACCTTCTTGCATAACCATAGCCCGGCAAATCGACAAGATAAAACCTTCCGTTTACTTCAATAACATTTATTAGTATGGTTTTACCGGGATTTTTGCTTACATAGGCTATCTTTCTATTTAGAATTGCATTTATCAAGGAAGATTTACCGACATTGCTTCTGCCTGCAAAGGCAAACTGCGGCAAGCCAAGTAAACGGGCAGTCGATTCATAACTGCCCTTAAATTCAGCCTTCTTAAAAGCTAAACAACCTTCAGACTTACTTCGTTTTTCTTCGTATCCAGAATCACCAGCGTTCTTCTGTTCGTTAAGCATCCACATAATTCTCCCGGGTTGATAATATAACCCTTTTTAGTCTCTCTTAAATCTATTCTATGAAGATGGCCATAAAGCACATAGTTATACTCTTTTGCAAGCTTATCTATGCCAAATGGCTCATGCATCAGAATAAACTCTTTGCCGTCAAGTTCAATCTCAAATGGCGGTTTATGCAGTTTACCTTCGCTTTTCTGCTGTAGAAACAGCACTTCACCATCATTGTTGCCAAACACACCCAAAAACGGACTGTGTAATTTGTCAAAATAATCAAAACAGAATGGAGAAACTATATCGCCAAGATGGATAGTTAAATCAACGGCTTCTTTGTTTAACAACTCAACGGCGAGTTTTATAGCTTCAATATTATCATGGGAATCAGATATTATCCCTATCTTCATACTTCAACTTCACCCACAGTCTTTGCTATCAAATCACCCATCTGTTGTGTGTTTACCTTTCTTTTACCTTCACTGTAAATATCTGGCGTCCTATATCCCATCTTCAAAACCATATCAACAGCCTTCTCTATCGCTTCTGCTTCTTTGTCAAGTTTAAATCCATATTTTAACATCATGGCAGCCGATTCAATCTGTGCAATTGGATTTGCTATGCCAAGACCGGCAATGTCAGGCGCAGAACCATGAATCGGCTCAAACATACCTACTTCACCACCAATTGAAGCAGAAGGCAACATCCCTATGGAACCGGTCAACATACTTGCTTCATCAGACAAGATATCGCCAAAAATATTACCCGTTACGATAACATCAAACTGTTTTGGATCCCTAACAAGCTGCATAGCAGCATTATCAACAAGTAGATGATTATACTCAATATCAGGATAATCTTTTGCAACCCTTTCAACAACATCTCGCCACAACTGAGACACATCTAAAACATTTGCCTTATCAACGCTTGTTAGTCTCTTTCTTCTCTGTCTTGCAAGCTCGAATGCAAGTCTCACGATGCGCTCTATTTCTGGCTCTGTGTAAACCATTGTGTTTATGCCCTTTTTTATGCCATCTTCTTCAACAATACCCTTTGGCTGACCAAAATATATTCCACCGGTTAGCTCTCTAACAACAAGTATATCTATGCCTTTAACCACTTCTGGCTTTAGTGTGCTTGCATCGACAAGCTCATCAAACACTTTAGCTGGTCTTAAATTGGCAAAAGCGTTAAGTGTTTTTCTTATCTTTAACATACCCGTCTCTGGCCTTTTCTCTCTTGGCAGGTTATCCCATTTAGGCCCGCCAACAGCACCAAAGAACAGCGCATCGCATTTTAAAATCTTCTCAACTTCGCTATCAGGCAATGGGTCATCAAACCTATCAACGGCACATCCACCAATGTAAACCTTCTCATATTCAAATTCGTGTCCAAATCTGCTTCCCACTTCATCTAAAACCTTCAAACCTTCTGCAACAACTTCAGGTCCTATCCCATCGCCTTCGGCAACAGCTATTTTAAATTTAGCCATAGGTTTCACCTCATACATTCAATAATTTCTTTGCATAACCAAAAAGACCGCCGCTTTCTATCAACTGCTGCATAAATTCAGGTATTACACTTGACTTAAAGACTTTGCCGTTTTTCAAGATAACAATCTCGCCCTTTTGCGTATCGACTTCTATCTCATCACCCTTTTTAAGCTCATCTACAACATCGGATTCAAGTATAGGCAATCCTATATTAAACGCGTTTCTGTAAAAAATCCTTGAAAAAGATTTGGCAATTACACATGCAACGCCGCTTGCCTTTATTGCAATTGGTGCATGCTCCCTGCTTGAGCCAGAACCAAAGTTATAACCAGCGACGATTATATCGCCATCTTTTACCTGTTTTGCAAAGCTTTCGTCAATATCTTCCATGCAGTGTTTTGCAAGCTCTTTCGGGTCTGAAGTGTTCAAATATCTTGCAGGTATGATAACATCCGTATCAACATTATCGGGATATACCCAAACCTTTCCTTTTATTTTCATTTTACTACCTCATCTGGGTGAATTATCTTACCAGCCACAGCGCTTGCAGCAGCAACAGCAGGCGAACTCAAATAGACATAAGCCTTTTTTGAACCCATCCTTCCTACAAAGTTCCTATTTGATGTTGATATGCAAACTTCACCGTCAGCTAAAATGCCCATATAACCGCCAAGACATGGCCCGCAAGTTGGTGTTGATATAACTGCGCCAGCTTCAAGAAAAATATCAAACAAACCTTCTTTTAAAGCCTGTTTATAAACTTCAACCGTCGCAGGAATTACGATAAGCCTTACATATTTTGCAACCTTATTACCTTTTAAAACCTTAGCCGCTTCCCTTAAATCCGAAATCCTGCCGTTTGTGCAGCTGCCGATAAAGGCCTGGTCTATCTTTATATCTTCTTTTATCTCGCTTATACCTTTCGTATTTGACGGCAAATGTGGAAAAGCAACCTGTGGTTCTATGTTTGAAACATCTATCTCAATCACATCGCTATATTCTGCATCATCATCACTTTTTAAAATCTCATATTCGTCTTCGCCAATCCCTTTCTCTTTTAAATATTCAATCGTTATATCATCAGGTTCAACGATGCCATTCTTAGCGCCAGCTTCAACTGCCATATTGCACATTGTAAGCCTACCTTCCATAGGCAAATCCCTTATTGCATCGCCTGTAAACTCCATCGATTTATACAAAGCACCTGCAACACCTATCTTGCCTATGGTATAAAGAATCAAATCCTTACCTGATACCCACTTGTTGCGCTTGCCTTTATATACAAACTTTATAGATTCAGGCACCCTAAACCAGCTTTTGCCTGTTGCAAAGGCAAAACCAACATCCGTTGAACCCATACCAGTTGCAAAAGCACCCAAAGCACCATGCGTGCAGGTATGAGAATCAGCACCGACAACAAGCATACCTGGTTTAATATATCCCTGTTCAGGCAGAAGTGCATGTTCTATCCCAACTTCTCCTGTCTCCCAATACAACGGTAAGTTTCTCTCTTTAACAAAATCACGCATTATCTTGCACTGATTTGCTGAATTTATATCCTTGTTCGGTGTAAAGTGATCAGGAATTAAAGCAACCTTATTTTTATCAAACACATCAACACCAAGCCTTTTAACAAAGTCTATGGCAATTGGCGCTGTTATATCGTTGGCGAAGGCTAAATCAACATCAGCCAAAACAATCTCACCAGCTTTTAAAAAATCCTTTTTGCTCTTTTTAGCCAATATCTTTTGAGAAATGGTCATTCCAGCCATAAAAGCCACTCCTTAAACATTGAATATCGACACGCTATCAACAAGCTCTTTGATATGATTATTCAAAGCTTCAACATTATCCTTTAAAGACGCAACAGCTTCAACAAGTTTTGTAGATTCGCTTGAGTTAAACTGAATCTTATCAATCATATCTGTGGAACTCTTCTCTATTGCCTTGATTGCATC